>CASUON010000010.1 GCA_949457475.1 uncultured Lachnospiraceae bacterium | reverse complement strand
CCAAAGACAAACAAAATATTTTGTAACAGTTTTAGACTTTACAGGGCACTAGTATTTATTTTTTACTTGGTGTAGCAATTCATGCGAAGTGCGCAGAAACAATAGATGTGATATCTAAAAATAAATTTACCTGGCAAAAAGGAATATCTTATGTTTGTATTATTGTCTTATTGGGATATCATTTTGTTGCGATAATAGGGCTGGCCTATTGTTCGCTAAAAAATGATGGAACGATGTATTTCTTATGTTATTTGCCCAGAGCATATTTGATTAATATTTTAATTCCCCAATTCATTCTAATAGGATTCGCATACGTTGCATCCTGTATTTTAGAAAAAAGTATCATTTTTGCAAATTCCTTTATTGCTGCAGTATTGATGCTTACAAGCCCGCTTTTTGAGCAGCTCATTTGGCGGGAAAAACCAACAGGTTTACCAATAGATATCATGGTAGGAAAAATGAGGTGGATGTTCTCTATCTTTTATCAAAATGCGGTATGGTCGCCGGACACTCAATATGGGCTACAGACAGAGGACAACCGGTTATATTTGCAATTGTTCTGGCTGATGCTTATACTTGCTTTTTTACTTTGGTTTTATTGTAGAGAAAGTATGTTAAAAAAAGGGGTTTCATTTATATGTACATTAATAGCAATTATAATGGTGGGATTATCCTATTTGCCCGCTAGTATGTATCGTTTTAATGAATCCTGGAATGGTATTTTTGCTGATTTTTCCTATTATACTGGGGATAAAACCATTAGCCCCCAAATAAATGGGATGGATTACAAAATTTCGAAATACACGATGGATATCCGGTTTCAAAGAAATTAAAAAGTGAAGGGGGTATTTCAGTTAGATTCACAAGAGCTTAAGGACGAATTTGTGTTGACACTTTACCACGGCTATGAAGTTAAAGATATAAAATCAAGGGATGCAGATTTCACATATGAGCGCGTAGGGGATAAAATTATTTTAAACTTTCCGCAGAAAATAACGAAATGTGATCTTGAATTAGAATATGAAGGGATGTCAGGAAAGTTTTATTCTAATTCACAAGCAGTTATGCTGCCTGGATATTTTCCGTGGTATCCAATGGCAGGAGAGAGGCAGGTGTTTGTAGAGTATCCATATTATAATGGTGGAAATGGATATAATCCATACAATAGAATACCAGAAGCAGATTTTACATTACGGATATTTTCGGATTGTGATTTTGTAACGAATATAAAAAAGAAAGCGGGAAATTTGTTTGAAGGAAAGAGTGATGGGGTTTCTATTGTTGGAGGAAATATAACACAGACAGATAATCATTTTTTATTCAATTATTTACCTTTAGAACTTAACGGCATAGGGGAAAAGCAGTATTTGGAAGAAATAGGCCAGAATTGGAACCGTACGCTGGAAGAAATAGAGCATGTCTTTGGTATTGATGCAAGTGAACTCCAAAATAAAAAATTGATGATGGCCTCGAAAGATATGGGGAGAAATTTTTGTAATAATTATTTCGTAGAATTTGACGATTATATATTGTGCTCAGGAGATTACTTGGATAGCCCGACGTATATGAATTATTTGTTGTATCAATGTGGGAAAGAGTCAGAAATTGGAAATTTGCTTGCTGCATCTGTCCTATCCGTGGATACGGTTTCGGCTGATGAGATTTTAGATAAAATGATTTCTAAGGAGCGAGAATATCAACAATTATTAAATGAATTTGGAGAGGGTAAAAGTAGTCCTAAGGTATCTGGTTATTTGAAGGCCTTAAAACAACGATTAGGGGCAGAGCAGCTTTTACATGATTTGGTTCAATATTTATTAGAACCGGATTTGAAGACAGATCAGGATTTTTTTGATTCATATTTTTGAGGCTATACCAGCGAACGAAAAAAATTTCCAGAGACATTGGCGTTCACGGGCATATACGGGCGTTATACTTGGCAAATCTTAACGTTCGTGCGTGTAAAAATAAGAAGGATGATTTGATGATGTTAAAAGTAGAAAAAATAGATAAAACATATGGGAAAAAAAGGGTCCTAAATGAAATCACTTTTGTGGCCGGACAACAAGTGATAGGTATATTAGGCCCTAACGGTGCTGGTAAAACGACGTTATTAAGAATTATTGCGGGAATAACCAGTAGCAGCGGTGGAGAAATTATATTTGAAAACAAGGATGGAAAACCGATTCCAGATAAACATATTAGGATTGGCTATTTACCACAAGATTTTGGTTTGATAAGAAGCTATACTTTATATGAGCATATGGAGTATTTTGCCTGTATAAAGGGCATGGAAAAGGAAAAATGGAAAGATAATATCAATTGTATGTTAGATATGGTCCATTTAAGCGACAAAAAAGATCAAAAATGTGGAAAATTGTCTGGTGGAATGGTTCGAAGGGCCGGTATTGCGCAAGCTTTTTTGGGGGACCCCAGTATTATCCTGTTGGATGAACCAGCGACGGGACTTGATCCGGAAGAAAGGATTCGATTCCAGAATTTAGTTAACGGCTTTAGGAATAAATGTACTATGATAATATCTACGCATATTTTGGACGATGTTGCAAAAACATGCGATAATCTCTTAGTAGCAAACAACGGAGAGGTTCTATACTATGGGGGCGCCGCGGGGCTTATAGAAATGGCAGAAGGACGTATCTATGCTATGACGGAAAGGGAGGCTGCCCATTGGCAGGAATATGGCATAAATATGAAAAACTACTGTAAGGAAGAAAAAAATATGGTCCGTTTTTTGTATCTCAAAGAGGGTTCTTATGATAATACGAAAGCGGAAAAAGTGGAACCTGAAGTTGAGGACGGGTATATGTATTTACTTAAGAAGAGTGAGATGAAAAATAAGATTGCGCAATGAGATATGGATGATAAAATTTATCCTTAAGAAAAAAAGGTTATGGGGGTGTATATTACTAGCAATTGTGTACTTCGTATTAATTCCATACCAAAAGAATCTGATTCGTTTTTTTGGAAGTGCCGAAGCTGCAAAAGTGTTTTTTTGGAAAAGTACATTTCTATATCATTGCGTATTGGGTTTGGCTTTTATGTTTCAGGCGGCATTGCAATTGATGGATACGGAAGTGTCGGAGTTATGTATCATGTGGAAAAAACAAATCGTATTTATTTTAGGAGGTGTATTCGTCCTATACCAAATATTAGTGTCTCCAATATATATATGGTACGCATTTGTATATCCAAAAGATTTATTCAATTTAATTATATTATTATTAGCGCAGATGGCCAGTGTAGCTGTATTCTATATGATTGCATTAATGAGCCATAAAACAATCGTAGGGTTTCTGGTTGTTTTTATCGCGTTATTATTAGCGTTTCACTAAAATTTCATATAGCAAGACCGTATCGATGGCAAAAGAGTAAGTACACAGTAATTTCTCTGTAATTTCTGCCGATATATACTTCGATGTAGGCATTTTCTATTTCACAGGAGGAGATTTATATGCAAAACAGGCAAAGAAGGAAAAAGGGGTTTCTATTTGGGCTGCTGCTATTTGCAGCGGTGTCTGCGGCCGGATGTTCGCAAAAGCAGGAGGACAAAACGGATGGGGCGACCCAGGCGGACGATAAAAACAGCCAGTTGGATACAGATACAAAACAGCAGGGCGGCGGAGATGAAGCAGGGCAGCAAGCGGATGGAGATGAATCTGGCGTGTGCGAAGTCGCATATAATGAATACGAAGACGCGCTGGAAGGCAACGGCCTTCTATTCCAGCTCAACAAGAAAAAGACGGCTGCGAAGGTGACCAGCTATACGGATATTGATATGACCCAGGGGGTGTGCCCGGACAGTATTTCATATGAAGGAAAAGAGTATCCGGTTACTGCGATTGCCGAGAGCGCGTTTGAATCGCACCAGGTGCTGGAATCATTTACGTTGGGCAAAAACATATCGGCGATTGAAAACAGCGGCTTTTATGCATGCCCGGAATTACGTGAAATAAACTTATCAGACGCTTTGCAGTCCATTGGCGAGGAGGCTTTTGGCGACTGCAGCTCGTTAAGCAAGATTACATGGGGGACGTCCCTCCAGACGGTTGGCAGCAATGCGTTTCGTGCCTGCGAAGCGATGACGGAGGTGTCGTTGCCAGGGAGCATATCAGAATGGGGAATCGGCGCGTTTACAGACTGCTACGGCCTGGAAAAGTGCGTTGTAGAGACCGGGGCGACAAACCTTGGGGAAGGGATGTTTACCAATTGTGAAGCAATGAGCGAAATCAACCTGCCGGATACGCTCTCGGTCATTGGCCCAGAGGCGTTTTGGGGATGCAGCGCGCTAGAAGAGCTGGAGCTGCCGGAATCGCTGGTCAGCATCGGCAACCGCGCGTTCTACAGTACGAATATTAAGAAACTGCGTATTCCGGATTCGGTCACTGGCGTCAAGATCGAAATGCTAGAGGGGATGGACAGTATTGAGATAGTGGAAGTATCCAAATTACGCAAGGCGGCTTATGAAGAAGTATTTAAAAATTACGGCATAAAGATTAAAGTATATGAAAACAGCTGACGGGCGGCTTTCCATTTTTCTTCCATTTTAGACCCGGATATGATAGAATGTAAAATATGTGTAAAAGATTTGTAACCAATTGGACAAAAGCTATGTACATAGGAAAAGGAAAGCAAAAATATGGAAGGATTTACACTTATTTTATCATTGTTAAGCGGGGTCGCGCTCTTTTTGTTTGGCATGTCGCTGATGGGGGACGGGCTGAAGAAAGCGGCGGGGGAAAAACTGGAGCTGATCTTGTACCGCCTGACGAATACGCCGTTAAAAGGCATTTTGCTTGGTACCGTGGTAACGGCGATCATCCAGTCGTCTTCGGCGACAACCGTAATGGTCGTAGGGTTTGTAAATGCCGGTATGATGAAAGTCGCGCAGGCGATCGGGATTATCATGGGGGCGAATATCGGGACGAGCATTACCGGATGGATACTCTGTCTGTCTTATATTGAAGGCACAAACGGGATTGCGCAGCTGTTGTCGACTGCGACGATTTCAGCGGTTGTCGCGATTGTCGGCATTATATTTAAAATGTTTTTGAAAAAAGTATCGTATCATAATGTGGGAGACATTATGCTCGGCTTTTCGATTTTAATGGTCGGTATGCAGGCGATGAGCAACGCGGTGTCGCCGCTTAAGAGCAACGCGCATTTTGTCAATGCGCTGACGATGTTTTCCAACCCGTTTCTGGGCATTTTGGTCGGTATTCTATTTACGGCAGTGCTGCAGAGCGCATCCGCATCGGTCGGTATTTTACAGGCGTTGTCTGCGACCGGGGGCATTACGTTTGCATCCGCGCTGCCGATTATTATGGGGATTGGCGTCGGGGCCGCATGCCCGGTGCTGCTTTCCTCGATCGGTACGAATAAAAACGGAAAACGGACGGCATTGATCTATCTTTTAAACGATTTGTTCGGTATGCTTGTCTGGTCAGTCATATTTTATACAGTCCATGCGATTGTACAGTTCCCTTTTATGGGCATGACGATGAACCCAGTGCGGATTGCGCTGTTAAATACCGTATTTCGGCTGGCGACGATCCTGGTGTTAAGCCCGTTTATCAAAGGAATAGAAAAGCTTGTTTTCATTTTGATTAAGGATACGCAGGAAGACCGCGAAGACCAGGCTGATTTTGACCTGTTAGAAGAGCGTTTCCTGGCCTATCCGCCGCTGGCGATCGCGCAGAGCCACCAGGCGATGAACGGCATGGCGAGGAAAGTGAAAAAAAACCTTGCGCGCTCCCTGGAGCTGTTGAATGAATATTCGGAAGAACTGTACAACCTGGTACAGGAAAAAGAAAATGTAATTGATAAATATGAAGATAAACTGGGCAGCTACTTGCTGCAGCTTACCGGGCGGGAGATGACCGTGGCGCAAAGCAGCGAGGTATCCAAGTTTTTACATACATTAAGCGACTTTGAGCGGCTGGGCGACCATGCCAGTAATATTTCCAAAGTGGCGAACGAGCTGTATGAGAAAAAATTTTCTTTTACGAAAGAAGGCGCGTATGAGCTAGGGGTACTAGAGGCCGCTGTTTCAGAAATTGTGGAGCTGACGGTGGAGGCGTTTGAACAAGATGACGTCAGTTCTGTCTCGCGGGTGGAGCCTTTGCGTGAATTGATCGGCATATTGTGCGATGAACTCAAGATGCGCCATGTCAAGCGGCTGCAGCATGGAAAATGCGAGCTCAAGCAGGGGTTTGCGTTTAATGACTTGCTGGCGAACCTGGAGCGTATCAGCGCCCATTGTTCGAACGTAGCGGTCGCGATGATCGAGCTAGAGGCTTCTGATTTTGATACGCACGGGTACGTCCGGCGCATCCGGGAACGTAAAAATTCAGACTATGTGGCATACTTTGAAGAATACGAAGAAAAATACGATATTAACGGTTATAAATATAAAAATAAGAAACAGAAAAAAGCCAAAAAGGAAGAACTGCCAAAAAGTAAAAAAAATAAGCGGGAGATCAATAAGAAAAAGTCATAAACGCGGCCAATATGTGAAAAATATTGATTTTTCCTTGCTATTTGCCTAAAAGCGTGCTATAATGCTAGTCGGACGCTTTTGGAATGAACTTGGAAATGCCGGGTTTTAAAGCGGTTTCTTCCTATATTATAAAGCCTATACCGCCTGTTATTATAATGGTAATAAGGCAGTACCACAGGCTGAGGAAGGTGGCAGCGGGTTATCGTCCGGTGTTTACAAGGGTAAGAAAGGAGGATTTGCTGTGAAGGTAAGATCATCAGTTAAGCCAATCTGCGAAAAATGCAAGGTTATCAAGAGAAAAGGAAGTATCCGGATTATCTGTGAGAATCCAAAGCATAAACAGCGCCAGGGCTAATCCACGGGCTGTATGCAGACAGGCTTTGATCAATCATTATGTGCGGCTGTCAGCAGGTATGATTGCCTGCTGATTCATAATAAACAGCGGATACTGCTGTAACGGGCATCTTTTATACCGAGGGGATGCTGGTAAAAAGTGTCGGCGCGATTGCGCGGCAGGAAAAAGCGGGCGTATGCACAACATTTCAGGCCGGGAGACCGGAGCTGTATAGGTTCGCTTTGGAATGGAAAATTATCACATATTATACGAATTCAAGAAATTATGGAGGTGTAACACACATGGCTCGTATCGCAGGTGTAGATTTACCAAGAGAGAAACGTGTGGAGATCGGTCTGACTTATATCTACGGGATTGGTAGGGCAAGCTCGAACCGTATTCTGGCAGAAGCAAAAGTAAATCCAGATACCCGTTGCAGGGATCTGACGGATGATGAAGTACGAAGGATCAGTACAGTGATCGACGAGACGCAGACAGTAGAAGGCGATCTGCGCAGGGAGATTGCCTTAAATATCAAGAGGCTTCAGGAAATTGGTTGTTATCGCGGCATTCGCCACAGGAAAGGCCTTCCGGTCCGCGGCCAGAAGACAAAGACCAACGCGAGGACAAGGAAAGGCCCGAAGCGGACAGTTGCAAACAAGAAAAAGTAAAACCCTTTGTCAGTCGCAGGCTGGTCTATGGAGCCTGTGGGTAGCGAAACAATTACTTGGAAAAAGAGAGAAAGTAGGTTAGTTTAGAAATGGCTAAAAAAGTTGCAAAAAAAGTAACAAAAAGGCGTATAAAGAAGAACGTTGAACGTGGTCAGGCACATATTCAGTCATCTTTTAATAATACGATTGTAACAATTACGGATACTGAAGGGAATGCCTTATCCTGGGCAAGCGCAGGCGGCCTTGGATTTAGAGGTTCAAAGAAATCTACTCCGTATGCTGCGCAGATGGCAGCAGAGACCGCTACAAAGGCAGCTCTTATACACGGTTTGAAAACAGTCGACGTAATGGTAAAAGGACCTGGTTCAGGCAGGGAAGCGGCGATCCGCGCACTTTCCGCATGCGGGCTTGAAGTAACGTCCATCAGGGACGTGACCCCGGTGCCGCATAATGGATGCCGCCCACCAAAGCGTAGAAGAGTTTAATTTAGGAGGGATAGACTGAGATGGCAGTAAATAGAGTACCCGTACTGAAAAGGTGCAGAGCACTTGGGCTGGAACCAAGCTATTTGGGATATAATAAGAAATCAAAAAGGAAATTGCAAAGGTCGAACAGGAAGATGTCCGAGTATGCGCTTCAGCTGAGAGAAAAGCAGAAGGCAAAATTTATCTATGGCGTGTTGGAAAAACCGTTCCACAACTATTATGAAAAAGCAGACCGGATGAAAGGCATGACGGGTACAAACCTGATGACAATGCTGGAATCCAGGCTGGACAATGTCGTGTTCCGTATGGGGTTTGCAAGGACCCGCAGGGAAGCAAGGCAGATTGTAGGCCATAAATATATACTGGTGAATAACAAGCCGGTCCAGATTCCGTCTTATCGGGTGAAAGCCGGTGATGTCGTTGAGATTAAAGAAGCTAAGAAAGGGCTCCAGCGGATGAAGGATGTCGCGGAAGTAACGGCCGGCAGGCTCGTGCCGGAATGGCTGGACGTAAACCTGGAAGGGTTTCAGGGAACCGTCAAAGAACTGCCTACCCGCGAGATGATCGATGTGCCGGTAAATGAAATGCTTATCGTCGAGTTATATTCGAAATAATTAATGTAACGCACACGCAATCCGAAAAGGAGGGACTTGGTAGTGTTCGATTTTGAAAGACCAAACATTGAAATTGCAGAAATTTCCGAAGACAAAAAGTACGGCCGATTCGTAGTGGAACCTTTGGAAAGAGGGTATGGTACGACACTTGGCAATTCTCTTAGAAGGATTATGCTGTCCTCCTTACCAGGGGTGGCTGTCAGTCGGGTGAAAATTGATGGTGTTTTGCATGAATTCAGTTCCATTCCTGGCGTAAAGGAAGACGTATCTGAAATCATTATGAACATTAAGAATCTGGCATTGAAAAATACCAGTAGTACAAACGAGTCTAAAGTTGCTTACATTGAATTTGAGGGCGAAGGCATAGTTACGGCGGCGGATATCCAGGTGGATTCAGATATTTCGATCCTGAATCCGGAGATGGAGATCGCACATCTAAATGGCGGCACAGATTCCAAGCTCTATATGGAGCTTACGATTACGAAGGGCCGCGGATATGTCAGCGCAGAAAAGAATAAAAACCCGGAATTACCGATCGGGGTCATTGCTGTCGATTCGATATTTACACCGGTAGAACGTGTGAATCTAACGGTTGAAAATACGAGGGTCGGGCAGATCACCGATTATGATAAATTGACGTTGGAAGTATTTACAGACGGTACGCTGGAACCTGACGAGGCAGTCAGCCTTGCGGCGAAAGTATTAAGCGAACATCTGAACCTTTTTATCGACCTGTCCGAGAACGCGAAGACGGCGGAAGTAATGGTCGAGAAGGAAGATAATGCGAAAGAAAAAGTTCTGGAAATGAACATCGACGAACTGGAATTATCGGTACGTTCTTATAACTGCTTAAAGCGGGCAGGAATCAATACAGTAGAAGAACTGACAAACAGGACGCCGGATGATATGATGAAAGTACGCAACCTGGGACGCAAGTCTTTGGAAGAAGTACTGGCAAAACTGAAAGAATTAGGGCTTCAGCTGAACCCTGGAGACGACTGACCGGTACGGGTCAAGAGGCTGGGTTGATAAGCCCGTAAGTGCACAGCCCGGTCTGTATCAGATTCAGATGGTGGAATGACATGGAACTATCAGCATCCGGCAGGTAAATGCCAAAGTGTACTGCCGAATGTACCACAAGTTTGGAGGAATTGATCATGGCATATAGAAAATTGGGCAGGACATCTGACCAGAGAAAAGCATTGCTGCGGACGCAGGTTACGCAGCTGCTGTACCACGGCAAAATTGTAACAACAGAAGCCAGGGCAAAAGAAGTACGTAAGTTTGCGGAGAAATTAATTGCAATGGCGGTTCGTGAAAAAGACAACTATGAAGAAGTTGTAGTAAAGGCAAAAGTCCCGCGTAAAGACGCGGATGGCAAGCGTGTCAAAGAAGTCGTAGACGGAAAACGGAAGACGGTATACGATGAAGTTGACAAGACGATCAAAAAAGATCTGCCGTCGCGCCTGCATGCCAGGAGGCAGATGCTGAAAGTCCTTTATCCGGTAACAAGCTCCGAGACAAAGCGGCAGGACGAAAAGATTGTTACTTCGAATAAGAAAAAGGACAAGAAAAAAATAGATATGGTTGCCAAAATGTTTGACGAGGTCGCTCCAAAATACGTTAGCCGTAACGGAGGTTATACGAGAATCGTAAAACTTGGCCAGCGCAGAGGCGACGGCGCAATGCAGGTAATTATTGAATTGGTATAATAATGTGATAACCAATGAAAATCGGTAAAAAAGCTGTTGGAAAAGTTTGAAGTACTTTTCCAGCAGCTTTTTATGATATAAGCTAGTACTCCATCCAGGCAGTTCCTTACTCTGATTTCTGTCCGGATGGAGTATTAGTTTGCTCCACATTTTGGAAAGAAGTGGGTGGGAAGGCGTATTTAGACGTATGTTTATAAGTCGTATGCTCATGTTTCTTCCTGCGTTTTGGACAGGGATAGGGTGAATATAAATTCTGTGCCTACGCCTTCGGTACTGATGACGTTGATATTTTCGTTGTGCGCCTGGATGATTTCCCGGACAATGGATAAGCCAAGCCCGGTGCCGCGTTTATCTTTTCCCCTGGATACGTCGGTCTTATAGAAGCGTTCCCAGACTTTTTTCAGGCTGTCTTTTGGGATGCCGATGCCGGAATCTTTTACGGATACAAATACTTTTTCATTTTTTTCCGTTGTCTCGATCGTAATCGAAGAATCCGGGCTGCTGAATTTGATTGCGTTATCCGTCAGGTTGTAGATCACCTGCTGGATTTTTGCAAGGTCGGCGGTAACGTACAGTTTTTGGCCGGATAGGATCAGTTCAATCGAAATATACTTCTCCTTGCAGGTCCCTTCGAAGGACAGCGCGGTCATCCGGATAATATAATTAATGTCAAAATTGCTAATATACAGGATCGTCTTGCCGTGAGAGCCGTATTTATTTAATTCTAGCAGGCTGCTGGTCAGCTTGTTTAGGCGTTCTGTCTCAAACAGGATGATATTTAGGTATTTATCCTGCATTTCATAAGGGATGGTCCCATCCAGGATCGCTTCAATATAGCCTTTGATGGAGGTCAGCGGGGAGCGGAAGTCATGGGATACGTTGGATACAAATTTGCGCTGGTCGTCTTCCAGCGTATTTAATTCATTCGCCATATATTCCAACGCTTCCGCCAGGTGGCCGAGTTCGTCTTGCGAATGGATGTCGATCTTCTGGGAAAAGTCCCCGTTGATATACGCATCCGCTACCGAAGCGATTTTGCGTATCGGGCGATAGACGAGCAACGTGAACATCAGTATAATAATAAACGCAAGGAGAAAGATCAGCAGGGACGTAACATACATCACGTTTAGCAGCTGGTAGCTGTTTGAGGCAATGTCGGAAAGCGGCTTATGTATTAGTACGTATCCCCGTACTTTATAATTGGACGTAACGGTGGCGTAGACGGTTAAGTGCTGTTCGTCAAACGTATGGTAGAAGTCGTTCGCCATATAGTAATTGCCGCCGAAGTCGCCAATATCAAAACCGGAGATTTCGATATCCTTTGCAAGTATTTCCGGGTCGTCGGAATCTATAATAACCCGGCCGGAAACGCCGACCACCCGGATACGAGTATTCATGTAAGTGCTCAGCGTCTGGATATGGCTGTGCAGTTCGGGGAGCTTCATATAGCCGCTGTAGTAATTAGACGCGTAATTCGAGGCGATCTCCGTACATTCCGTATACAGCGCATGCGCTTCCTGGCGCTGGAGCTCTTCTTTTAATATCTGGTGCGTCAGCGTGGATACAAGGATAAATCCAAGGATGCCAAACAGGAAATAACCAGTCAGAAATTTTAAGTACAGTGTCCTTCTCATAGGTTTACTTTGCCTCGAATTTGTATCCAATTCCCCAGACGGTGGAGATGCCCCACTGCCCAGTGTTTTTGATCTTTTCACGCAGGCGTTTGACGTGGACGTCTACCGTGCGCGTATCGCCGATATATTCATAGCCCCAGATATTGTCCAACAGCTGCTCCCTTGTAAATACCTGGTTTGGGGAAGAAGCTAGAAAGTACAGCAGTTCCAGTTCCTTTGGGGGCATGTCCAGCAGGTTGCCCTGGTACTCGACGCTGTAATTGGATAGGTTGACGACCAGGCCCGGGTATTCGACGATCTTTAGGTTTGTCGGCGCAGGGGCCGGTTTCACCGGCTGGTAGCGGCGCAATACGGCCTTTACGCGCGCAACCATTTCCTTCGAATCGAACGGCTTCATAATATAATCGTCGGCGCCTAGCTCCAAGCCAAGCACTTTGTCGAAGATTTCCCCTTTGGCGGAAAGCATGATGATCGGGACGTTGCTTTTGGCGCGTATCTCGCGGCATACCTGGTATCCGTCGATGCCGGGCAGCATAAGGTCCAGCAGGATCAGGTTCGGGGCAAATTGCTGGTTGGCGGCCAGCGCTTCCTCTCCGTCGTTGACAATCTTTGTCTCGAAGCATTCTTTTGTCAGGTACAGGGAAATCAGCTCGGCGATATTTGTATCGTCGTCTACAATTAATATTTTTTGTTTTGCAGCCATGGCGGGCCTCCTTTTCTCGATAGATTCTTTGTGCGCATTATTTGAATTCCGCGATGGTAACGCCGGAGTCGCCTTCGCCAAATTCGCCCAGGTGGTAGGACGCGACATATTTCACGCGCCTTAAGTGGGAATGTACCGCATTGCGCAGGGCGCCGGTGCCTTTGCCATGTACGATGCGGACGGAAGGAAGGTGTGCGAGGTATGCGTCGTCCAGGTATTTATCCAGTTCAATGATCGCTTCGTCCACAGTTTTTCCGATTAGCATCAGTTCCGCAGAAATATGGGCGCTTTTTGACAGCTTCATTTTGCCAGCGCTGCCTGCCGCAAATTTCTTTGCAGACGGGACTGTCTGTTCTTCTAATAGCACAAGGTCTTTGATATTTACCTGGGTGCGCAAAATACCCATCTGTACAAATAGGTCGCCTTTCGCGTTAGGAAGCGCGGATACCGTGCCGCGCTGGTTGAGGGTCAGCACCTGCACCGCGTCGCCAAGCCGTAGTTTTTTAGGGACTTTATGGTTGGCCGCAGGCTGCTTTTGCGCCTGGGAAAAATGCGCTTCGGTTGCTTTCATTTTATCGCGCAGTTTGCCGCGTTCCTTCTCCAGCTCGCTGGCCGTTGGGTTGGTAGTGCCGAATTTATGGAAATTGCGGATGCTTGCGTCGGCGGCGTCTTTGGCTTCTTTTAAGATTGCATACGCCTGCTCCTGGGCTTCCTGGATAATTTTGTCGCGGCGGCTGTCCAGTTTTTCCTGCTTGTTTTCCGCCTGGGCATGGAGTTTTTGGATCTCCTGCTTATACTGTTCGATTTCCAGGCGTTCCTTTTCAATCGTTACGCGGCTGGATTCGAGGTCTGCGATCAGATCTTCAAAATCCTGTTCGCTGGAAGTAATACGTGTTTTCGCGTCTGCAATCAGCTCTTTTGGCAGCCCCAGCTTGCCAGAAATAGCGAACGCGTTGCTCTTGCCCGGGATGCCAATCAGCAGGCGGTACGTAGGGCTTAAAGTCTCTACGTCGAATTCGCAGCAGGCGTTTTGGACGCCTTCGGTACTCAGGGCGAATACTTTCAATTCGCTGTAATGGGTTGTCGCCATCGTGCAGACGCCCTGCCCGTGCAGCCTGGTCAGGATGGAGATCGCAAGCGCCGCGCCTTCGGTAGGGTCTGTCCCGGAGCAAAGCTCGTCGAACAATACAAGGGAATTCGGCGTTACTTTTTTTAAGATTGTAACAATATTGGTCATATGCGAAGAGAAGGTGCTTAAATTCTGTTCAATGCTCTGCTCGTCGCCGATGTCTGCGTATACGTTTTCAAATACAGCCAGCATGGAACGGTCAGCAGCCGGGATATGGAGCCCCGCCTGCCCCATCAACGTCAGCAGCCCGACGGTTTTTAGGGAAACTGTCTTTCCGCCAGTATTGGGGCCGGTAATCACAAGCAGCTTAAATTCATCGCCTAGCATAATGTCGATCGGGACGACCGTCTTTTTATTCAGGAGCGGGTGGCGCCCGCGGCGGATATGGATATGCCCCCGGGTATTGAATTCTGGGGCAACGCCGTTGTAATCCTGCGCGAGCGACGCTTTTGCGAAAATAAAATCAAGTGTCGTCAGCAGCTTGTAGTTATTTAGCAGCTGCTCGCTGTAGCCGGCCACCTGGCCGCTAAGGTCTGCGATAATGCGGTCGATCTCGTCCTGTTCGTTTAAAAACAGCTCTTTTAATTCATTGTTCAGGTTGACGACGCTTGTGGGCTCAATAAAAAGTGTAGAGCCGGAAGAGGACTGGTCGTGGATCATGCCGGAGACCTGGTTTTTATATTCGGCTTTTACCGGCAGGCAGTAGCGCCCGCTGCGCATTGTGATAACGGCGTCCTGCAGATATGTCCTAGTCGTGCTGTTATTTAAGATTTTGGTCATCTGGGTATGGATTCGGTCGTTCATACCGCGGATGCTGCGTCGGATAGATTTTAAACGGCTGCTGGCGTCGTCCGCGATCTCGTCTTCGGAAATAATGCAGCGGCGGATCTCGTTTACCAGCGGGGATAGCGGCTCAATGGCTAAAAAGCTGGCGTCCAGCGTATCGGACGGGGTATCGTCTCGGTCTTTGCGGCCGTAGTTTTTTACGCGTTTTGCAACATCCAGCAAAGAGGCGATGTGCAAAAGCTCTTCGATGTTTAAAACGCCGCCTGCATCCAGGCGTTTTAATGAGAAACCGACTTTATGGATACCGCTGAATGAGAGGCTGCCTTTGCGGTAAATCCGGGAGAGCGCCGCGGCTGTCTCCGCTTGGGCCTGTTCGATTTTGGCAATCTCAGACATTGGCTTTAGGCGCAGGCAGTGTTCTTTCGCCCAGTCCGAAGAGGCATGGGCCGCCAGCTGTTCGGTAATTTTATAAAATTCCAACGTATGGAGAACTTTTTTATTCATATCTAGAATTCCTTTCTATTGCAAAAATACGATTCTATTTTACCCCATATTTCTCCGGGAGGAAAGCAATTATGAAAAGAAAAATCAGTATTTTCTTGAAATATATGATAAATCCTCGTATAATCTTAACAGAGGTATCGAAAAACGGGAAAGAGACAAAAGAGGGATTGTTTCATGCCACAAAGGGAAGAGCCGCATTTCATCAGGGAAAGGATAAAGGATAAACCGCTGAATAAAAGGAAAGTTTTGCAAAAGGGCATTGCGACGGTGGGGTATGCCATATTGTTTGGATTCGTTTCATGCCTTGTTTTTTGCGTGTTGAAACCAGTGATTGAGCCGTTGTTTAAGCCGCAGCAGGACCCGCAGTTTGAAATCCCCAAAGATACGCTGGCGGACAATACCACTGCGGACGATCTGCCTACTGGTAAAAATACCCAGAAAGCAGACGCCGGCGTGGATAAGAAAGCGGGCAAATCGGAACAGCAGACAGTCTATATTACGAAAAAGCAGACAATGACGCTGGAAGATTACCAGATTCTGCAAAACCAGATGTATTTGATCGGTAACCAGGTGAACAGGTCGATTGTAACCGTAACCGGGGTTATGGAAGGGATGGATATTTTCGATTCGCCGTACGAAGCGCAGGGGCAGGCGTCCGGGCTTATTATCGGCAACAACGGCAAGGAGCTGCTGATCCTCACAGAATACGAGGTCATCCGCGAGGTAAAAGCGATCCGCGTAACGTTTATCAATAATGATACGCTAGAAGCAGAGCTGAAAAAGTATGACGCGAATACCGGTATCGCGGTTCTGGCGGTGCCAGTGCAAAAAATTGCGGAAGAGACGCAGGAGAAAATCGAAGTGGCGGTATTAGGCAATTCTTTGCGCTTAAGGCAGGGGAAATTGGTCGTGGCGCTTGGCAGCCCGCTTGGCACGAGCTATTCTATCCTGACCGGCAATATTACATCGGTTGCGAATACGATTACGACGGAAGACCATAATTACACGGTATTTACTACTAATATCGTCACAAATAACCGTGGAAACGGCGTGCTGGTCAATACCGACGGGGAAGTGATCGGCCTGTTTTTGAAGTCTTCGAATATTCAAAAGGAACCGAACACACTGACCGCGGTTTCCATTTCGGAGCTGAAAGAGGTCATTGAGATGCTTTCTAATGGAAAGCATATTCCATATATTGGGATCAAAGGCAGCACCGTAACGGAAACGATTTCAGAGGAATATGACATTCCACAGGGCGTATATATTAAAGAGGCGGTTATGGATTCCCCTGCGATGACAGCCGGCCTTCAAAACGGCGACGTTATTGTGGCAATGGACGGGCGCAGCATCCAGACGATGGCGGATTACGAACAAAAGCTGCTGTCACTAAAAAAGGGCGATGAAGTAAAAATTACGGTAAACAGGCAGGGGACCAAGGAATATAAAAAATATACATGTAAAATTGAGGTGGGGGTATTACGGTAGCGAGGGTCTGAAAAATACGCTGGTTGCCAGCAGGTGGGCCAATCGTACCGTAGAAGTGGACACGGAAGATGCAGAGTGTGAAAATACGCTGGTTGCCAGCAGGTGGGGCAACGCATGAAAGGATCGGTGTCCAACAGGAAGGACATCAAAAAGGACTGTAAGAAGAAGTTTTAGAAGGACATCAAGAATCACTTTATAGAACGATATTGTGATAGTACCGCGCTTATGCGAATAGGCCAAGACATGGGCATGGCACGACGGAATAGATGGGAGGCAGAATGATGCACTATATAGAAATATTGCGGGAAGGCGAGCGTATTAACGAAATTTACCTGTGTAAAAATAAGCAGGCATCGCTGACGAAGGCGGGAAAGCCGTTTGTATCGCTGACGCTGCAAGACAAAACAGGTACGCTGGATGCAAAAATATGGGACCCGGGCTCTGTCGGCATTGATGATTTTGAAAAGCTGGATTATATTAATGTCGTAGGCGACGTGACCAGCTTTCAGGGCGCGCTGCAGTTAAATGTCAAGCGGGTGCGCAAAGTACAGCCGGGCGAATATGACCCGAAAGAATACCTGCCGGTCAGCAAATACGACGCCGACCAGATGTACGCGCAGTTATTGGCGCTGATCCAGAAAACGGAAAATACGTATTTAAAAAAGTTGATGATGCATTTTTTTGGCAACCAGAAGTTTGCGGAGCAATTTAAGTTCCATTCGGCGGCAAAAACGATGCATCATGGATTTGTAGGCGGGCTGCTCCAGCATACGTTAAGCGTAGCAAAGCTATGCGAATATTTTGCAGCGCATTATACGGTGCTCAACCGCGACCTGCTGGTTGCGGCGGCAGTATTCCATGACGTGGGAAAATTAAAGGAGCTGTCGCGTTTTCCGGAAAACGACTATACCGATGAAGGGCAGCTGCTGGGGCACATTGTGATTGGGGCGCAGCTTTTGTCCGCGCAGATTGCAAAAATTCCGGATTTCCCTAAAAAGCTGGCGGATGAACTGATTCATTGCATTTTGGCGCATCATGGCGAACTGGAGTATGGGTCGCCGAAAAAACCGGCACTTGCGGAAGCAGTGGCGCTTAGTTTTGCGGATAATATGGACGCTAAGATGGAGGCAATGGAAGAAGCGTTTGGGACGCTGCCGGATGGCAACACGGACTGGCTTGGATTCCACCGCTCCTTTGATTCGAATATTAGGAAGACGAGCGTTTTATAAAATAGGAATAAATACAAGGAATACAATGGCGTGCGAAATGCGTCCATTGTATTTTTTATGTGCGGGGCGGTTGATGGAGGGTGTTTGTGCAGTCAAACGGCGGGATGGACGGTAATGGTATTTTATAGGGAGCAGAAAAATGCTAGCAAGAGAAGGAGAAAGCAGCAGATGAAAAAGAATGATGAAATAGAACTTTTAATTGAAGATATGGGCGCGGACGGTTCCGGCGTCGGGAGAGTGGATGGGATGGCCTTTTTTGTCAAGGATGCGCTGGTCGGAGACCGTGTCAGGGCCAAAATTGTGAAGTTGAAAAAGACATACGGCTTTGCGCGGCTGCTGGAGGTAACGCAGCCTTCCGCCTACCGCGTAGAGCCGCGGTGCCCGCTGCATCGCAAATGCGGCGGCTGCCAGCTGCAGGCATTGTCTTACGAAAAACAGCTGGAATATAAGGAACGGAAAGTACGGGAGAACTTGGAACGGATCGGCGGCCTCGACCTGGACGGCGTTACGATCGAACCGGCAATTGGGATGGCGGAGCCTTACCGCTACCGGAACAAGGCGCAGTTTCCGGTCGGGGCAGATAAAGACGGCAATGCCGCAGCCGGGTTCTATGCAGCCAGGACGCACAGTATGGTTCCTGTGGACGACTGCTGTCTGGGCGTAGTACAAAATAAGGAAGTGATGCGGCGGGTGCTCTCGTGGATGCGCCAGTATGGCATAGCGCCTTACGACGAAAGAACCGGCAGCGGGCTGGTGCGCCATGTGCTGATCCGTTATGCGTTTCGTACGAAACAGCTGATGGTATGCCTTGTTTTGAATGGAAAGAAGCTGCCGCAGGCCGACGCGCTTATCCGCGGGCTGGCAGAAATTGCGGGCATAGCGAATATTTCTATTAGTATCAATCAACAGCAAAACAACGTGATTATGGGCGATACGTCACAAACGCTATGGGGGCAGGACTATATAGAAGATTGGATCGGTGATATAAAGTTCCAGATTTCCCCGCTTTCTTTCTACCAGGTGAATCCGATACAGACAGAGGCGCTTTATGGCAAAGTGCTTGAATACGCGCAGCTAAGCGGAACGGAGGTCGTGTGGGATCTGTACTGCGGCATCGGCACTATTTCGCTGTTTATGGCCCAGCGTGCGAAGCAGGTGTATGGCGTGGAAGTCGTCCCGCAGGCGGTCGCGGACGCAAAAAGAAACGCTGCGTTAAACCACATTGCAAATGTGGAATTTTTTGAAGGCAGGGCGGAAGAAATACTGCCATCGTACTATGAGTCCAATCATCCGGATGATGCGCAGCACCCGCAGGTGATTGTTGTAGACCCGCCGCGCAAAGGCTGCCAGCAGAGCCTGCTGGATACGATTGTCCGCGTGCAGCCGCAGCGGGTGGTATATGTAAGCTGCGATCCGGCGACGCTGGCAAGGGATCTGAAGTATTTGTGCGGGCACGGGCTTGAAGTGAGGAATGTGCAGGCGGTTGATGTTTTTTGCCAGACGGTGCATGTGGAAACTATTGTACTTTTGTCCCACAAATCACCAGATAGTGTATGAATGTGACGGTGGAATTTGGAGAAGGCGAGGGAAAAGTACCTTTATATGCAATAGCAGAGCGGGTAAAGAAATATCAGCCGAAACCGAAGATTACATATAAAATGATACAGGAATAATATGTTTCTTTATAAGGTAATATGCTAGTGGAGGAGCGACCGCCGTTTAGTTACCCTTGACAGGCCGGTGGGGCTTTGCTATTTAGTACTTTACAGTGGAGAGGATGAGCGATATAATGAGAACAATTATTTTGCGGCTAAATGTTAGGAGGACAGCATGAGGAAAGTTTTAGGTATAATTTGTGCCTTGAGTATTGTACTTTCATTGGGTGCGTGTGGAAAAACATCATTTGATGGTAGCAGAACGGGAAATGATAACCAGTTTATTATGGAGTATAAAATTTTTAATACTACGGACGAGCAATCATTGTTTTTGGAATCGGGAGATATGATTAGGGCAGAAGTTATCGTTGACGGCGGTAAATTGGCAATTAAAATTCAAAAAGACAGTAATGCGCCGCTTTATGAAAGAGATAACATAGTAGCCTCTGAAAATTTTGATGTTAAAATTCAAGAGGGTGGAACCTATAAGGTTACTGTTACAGGAGAAAAGGCAAAAGGCAGTGTAAGTTTTAAGAAGAAAGCCCATTCCAATTTTGCTCTACCTTTTCATTATTCCAAAATCGCTACGCCACAAGGCTGAAATTTCACGCCACTGCCGAGCGGCGGCAGCACAATTGATCCGCCGTATAATATTGGAAAAGAGCGATAGGTTGAGACGATAAAAATGCCATGTACTCGAAGGCGTTGCTCCAGTGAATGATTATGTGATTGATGAGGCATGGTTTCTGTCAATTTAGAAATGTTAGGGGGACGTTGTTATGCCACTTTCTTTTCGACTGTTTTCCGTCGGTTTTTCACTTGTTTGTTTCGGGGTGGGGCTATATGCCTTGGCATCCGGAATTTTAGGGAAGAAAATAAAAGTGCTTTCCTGTTTCATTTACACCGCTTATTATCTGCTGGCAAATGCATTGATGCTCGTAGGCATGGTTGGCGTGTACGCGCAGGCCGAGGTATATCAAAAAATATATAGCCTTTTAAACGGCACGCTGGGGAATTTATTCCATTGTATTGTGCTGGCGCTGATACTGCGCAGGTATTTGGGGGCGGATTTCTGGCAGGGGCTGGCTGCGGCGTTTTTAGGAAATTTTATTGCTTATACGGCGAATTCTGTGTTGCAGGAAGTGGCCTCCTATTACAGCCCAACATTTGGCGGCATGTATCTGTATACATTTATCACGATTTATATTCCGTTTTTGGCAGTGCTGCTGGTAGCTGCGACTGTAGTGCCGATATTAAGAAAGAGCAGCTTTTACCGGTATTTTTCCCATTTGTTTTCAAGAAAGCCATGGGCGGTGGGAACCTTGTTGTTCAGCTTTGTTCTGATGTGTGTCTGGCAGGTGCTGGACTGGCTGTATCCGGATACGACGCCGGGTATAGGCTATAGTATATTCTTTTTTGCCCTTATTGTAGTAGCGTTGTTTTGGGTGCAGTTTCTGGCGATGTATGCGGCGGGACAGGATAAAATACGCGCGCAGGAGGAAACGATCGCGCAGCACCAGGCGCATATGGCGCTTTTGGAAGAACTGCAGCAGGAAATACGGGCTTTTCGCCATGATTTTACGAATCTGTTTTCCGGCCTTGCTTTGCAGGCGCAGGAAGGGGACCTTGTGGGAATACAGGATTTTATGAGAAAGACCAGCAGCTATTTCGATGAAAAGCTGGGGCAGGAGATTCAGCAGATGGATGGGTTGAACAATATCAGGCTCTATCCTTTGCGCAGCCTGTTAACCACAAAGCTGGCAGATATGAAAAAAAGGGCGATCCATCCAGCGCTTGAGGTGCTTCATCCGATAGACATCAAGATTGTGATGGAAACGGAGGATTTGCTCCGGGGCATGGGAATTCTGATTGACAACGCAATGGAGGCAGCGCCACAAACGGACGGAACCGTGCGGATTGTACTGCTCCAGGAAGAAAGAGAGCTGTATATCGCAGTTTCGAATAATTACGAAAAGGCGCCGCAGCTGTCCGCCCTTTCCCGGAAAGGCTACACAACAAAAGGAAAAGGAAGAGGTACCGGCCTTTCAAGTTACCGCAGGATTGTATCTAGATGTAAAGGCTGTGTTACGAGAACATATTTAAAAGACGGCTTTTTTGTACAGGAACTAAGGCTGCCGGTAGCGTAGGGGGAGGCAAATGATTCCGATTTACATATGTGATGATGAAAAAGCGGTCAACGACAGGCTGGAACATATTATTTCGAACCAGATCGCTATATTGAACGGGGATATGGGGCCTGTTTGTGTAGCCGATACGCCAGAAAAATTATTGGATTTGCAGGCGCGTGATACTGTGCCGGCGGTATACTTTCTTGACATTGATTTCCCTGGCAGGATGAGCGGACTGGAACTGGCGCAGAAGCTAAGGCTCCACGACCCCAGGGGGTTTATCATATTTATTACGGCGCATCATGACTTGGCTTTTGAGACGTTCCGGCTGCGGCTTGAAGCGCTGGATTATATTGTAAAAGGCGATTATGGCGCAATGGCTGTCCGGGTGAGGGAATGCTTGGCGAGTATACAGGAGCGCCTATCCAGCGAACCGCCGAAAAACGGCAGGTATTGTACAATCCGCTTATTTGATAGCATTCGGCATATTCCGGTAGACACGATCCTTTATTTTGAGGCGCAGGGATTTAAGCATATGCTCTGCCTGCATCTGGATAACGAGCTGTTGGAATTTAATAGCAGCCTGGAGCATTTTGCAGAAGAAATGGGCGAGGGTTTCTGGCGCTGCCACAGGGGGTTTTTGGTAAACCGCAGCCGTGTACGGGCTGTGGATTTGAAACACCAAACGGTCGTTATGGATAATGGGGAGGAATGCCCGCTGTCCAGAAGGGCCAAAACAGAGTACAACGCGCAACGAAAACGGGGCGAAAAATAAATATGCGACCGCTTATGTAGCCAAAAAGACAATTCGCGTAAAAAATGAACGAATGAACCTCTTATCTGTTATAGTTATCTTAAGAAAACAAAAACGACAATAGGAGGTAAAAAAATATGAAAACAAAAACAATTTTATCTAACCACATGGTAATGCTGCCGGCCCTTTTCCTCGCCTTTGTAGGATATTTCCTTGCCGTATATAGAGAAAATACAAACCTTGCGTCTAGTTATTCATGCTTGATTGCGGCTGCCAACTGCCTGTATTCGGAAAACCCTGTATTCGGAGGGAAACTGCCGGAGAACAGAACACTTCGTTTGATGGCGCATCTCGATGGATTGCTGTTAGTTGTCTGGTTTGTAACCATCATCACGCAGCTCTTTTTATAGTACTGGGCATTTACATGGCGGTTATGAAAACGTTGGGGAGGGGATTTTAGCGGGTCATCGTAGTGAAACGGGCGGTTTAATTACAGATCATCCGGCATAAGCAGGTTATATGCGTTTTATAAATAGGAAAATTTTTGAATATAAAAAACGGCTCCGCAGTAAAACTGGGAGCTGTTTTTTATAACTATTTGCGATAATTTGCAGCCTAATTGCAATTTAATTTCGTCCGGATTACAACGTCAGAAATTTCTGAGTCAGCAACTTACCATCCGTCTGCTCTATTTTGCGCCTTATGGAGTATACGTTTTCGGGTAGTCCATGATGCCTAGCTTCTCAAAACGCCCAACCCACTGTTTGGCTTTCTGATTGCCTGCGGTACGGATGAATACCGAAGATTCATCCGGTGCGCCGGTTACTAGGATTGTTTTTCCAGGAGCCAGCTTTTGGATTTTTGCATCAATTGGCTCGGTAGCGTCCTTTTCAGCCATCGTGGAGACTTCGTAGGTCAGGGAGCCGTTATTTTGGATTTTCAGCGCGTCTTTTTTCTTAGATTTTACGTATTCTATCTCAAGTACGCTGCTGCCGTCAAGGGATTCTTTCAGCGTTGCAAGAGCGACCCCTTTGCCGCCATATTCCTTAGATTCGCCGGAAGTTGGCTTGGTATCTAGCGTATTCCCTGGCTGTAGCAGGTTTGTTGCAAAACCTTCCTCCATTTTGATTGCAATGCGCGTCCATTTCGAAGCGGCTTTTTTTCCTGGTTTTGCGGCTGTACGTACTTCCAGTACCCCGTTTTTGTTGCTCGTTTCGTTGAATTCATAAAACATGAACGATGCGCTGTAGTACTCTTTCGTCAGGTTTTCCGCAGGCTTTCCGTCTTTTTCTTTAATCCCGGATTCTGTGACTAGTCGGTATTCAGTATTTTTAGGCAGTATAATCGTATCCGTTGTATAGTTTACAGATACCGAAGGCCCTTTTGGGTCTGCAGGAATTGCTACTTTGGCTTCTTTACCCGGCAGGCTGTCGCCGATGTATACTTTGACGGGCTGCTCCCCGTAAGTCAGCTTTTCGTCGCTTTGGTTAGAAAGGGACGTGGCGGTGGCGCCCGTTGTGCCTTTTGCGCGTACGTAGAGCGTAGCGCCTTCATGCTGATAGAGGGTCAAGTCGACCTGCGCGCTTGTAGCTTGTAAATTTTTCCAGTTGCCATAAGCCGTCCGGTACTCAAATGCGTCGTTTGTAATTTCTTTTGCGGCGGATTTTGCGGCGGCCGCGTTTTGACCGGTACCAACCGATATTTTTGACGTCGACGGGTCAAATTTAGCAGAAATTGCCTTGTCCGCAGCCGGAATCTTAATAACGGATACATCGGCTTTGGAATTGGATGCAAGGACGATGTAATTATCCTTTGTATTGTTCAGCTTGGATAAATCGATGGTATGGGCGTTTGTGCCCGTATAAGAGTCCCAGGCGGAAACGGTAATCGTGCCTTTTTTCGTATTTACTTTTCCGATGCCGGCTAGCAGTTCGCCGCCTGTAGCGGTTGCTTTTAGTTCCTGCTTGTTCGTATCTATGGTCACGTTGCTAATGCCAGAATCTAAAAAAGAGCAGTCGGCGGCCTGTACGCTTACTGTTGTGGCAGCCGCGCATATTGCGGCCGCAGCTGCAAAAATAGAACATTTTAATAGCTTCTTAAATTGCATAATAAAAATCCTCCTTACATAAATAATACTATATGCGGCAAGAATCTGGTTTTTATTTTCCTAATTATAGCATACGAACCGGCTAAAGGCAATTACCGTTTGCTATGCAATTCATGTCCATTCCATAGCATTTACTTTTCACGGGGTGGGGATATGCAAAATATACCATAAAAAATAATAGGTTGTTATCCAACGAACCGTAGTTATTTTTGTATCCCGGACGCTGGAACCAGGCAGCAGGCCCGTCCGGATGTTCCGCTCCGGGATGCAAGAAGTCCTA
>CASUON010000009.1 GCA_949457475.1 uncultured Lachnospiraceae bacterium | reverse complement strand
GAAATTTTGCCTAGCATTGCTACGAACCAGACAGTTCCTTACTTTAATTTCTGTCTGGATGGAGTACTAGCAAAGGAGGCTGTTCTTATGGAACTGAGAGTATTACAGTATTTTTTGGCTGTTGCAAGAAAAGAAAACATTTCAGGCGCAGCAGAATTTTTGCACCTTTCACAACCCACCTTGTCACGCCAACTTAAAGATTTGGAAGATGAACTTGGTAAGCAGCTATTTATTAGAGGTAACAGAAAAATAACCCTCACAGAAGAGGGTATGATACTGCGCAAGCGTGCGGAAGAAATTACAGAACTTGTCAAAAAAACAGAGGATGAAATTACTTCATCAGACGATACTCTTGCCGGAAATATAACAATCGGCGCAGGCGAAACAGACGGAAACCGTTTCCTGATAAAAGCCATGAACGCTATACAACAGGACTATCCCCTTGTGCGCTTTCACATTGTAAGCAGCGATAAAGAGATGATTACAGAGGCCATTGACCGTGGCTCTATTGACTTTGGAATCGTTTTTGGAAATATAGATACTGCAAAATATGACTCAATACCGATTGACTATAAAGATACTTGGGGCATTTTAATGCGGTGTGACGCAGAGCTTGCCAAAAAAGAATTTATAACGGCAGAGGATTTAATGGATAAGCCTCTTATCATTTCAAGGCAGGCATTTCAAAACTCAGAATTAAAAAATTTCTTCCATATAGAACAGGAGAAGCTGAATATTGCAGCTACTTACAGTCTGCTTTTTAACGGTTCGCTAATGGTAGACGAGGGATTGGGATATGCAATATGTTTTGATAAGCTGGTAAATGTTTCTGGAGATAGCAGCTTGTGCTTCAGACCGCTTAAACAAAAAATTGAAGTCCACATGAGCATCATTTGGAAAAAATATCAGGTATTTTCAAAACCAGCACAGAAATTCTTGCAGAAATTACAGGAAATAAACTCATGCTAACAAAGTTCCAGTTTTATGTATCAAAAAAAATAGTGCCATTTTCCTGACGCTCCTTTTTCAGCCCGTTCCCCTCCAGAACCTCAAACAGCTCCCGGATTTCCGGCTGTTCCCGTAACGCAACCGCTGCTTCCATGCTTATCTCCCTCCCCTCTCCGCATTATCCGCCCTCGTCTTAACTGCGGGCAAATCCCTGCAATATTCGGGATACCGCATTTTAATCGCTTCGTAAAAATAGGGCGTTGACATCCGTTCCTCCCCCTGCTCCACATAGCCGTTCCAGAGGTTGAACGCAAGGCGGGTAAACCGCTCCGTTATCCGTATTCCTAACCGGATACAGAGGAAATCGTTGCAGTCCTTTCCCTTTGGCGGCGGCTTGTCCCGTATCCGGTACTGTTTTGGAAACACGGCCATGATCGCCTCTGCCGCCAGCTTGCCTGCCCGGTCATTGTCAAGGTGCAGCCCCACTTCCCCAACCTCCGGGTACTCCTTTAAGAACCGTGTGAGTGCCGCCGGAACCTTGCTGCGCCCGATTTCCTTCGCTGGCTGGTACACGCCCGCAAGGGATAAAAGGTGTTCCGCCCTCCAGTCCTGGCCATCCATCTTCCGCAAGGTGGCATAAGATAATAGGTCGATGGCAGATTCAAACAGGTGTACTATTATGCTGTTTCCCTCTGCCGGGATGGAAAATCAATTTGTGACAACAGCGTTGTCACAAATCAATCATCTGTACCGCCTTCACTTTCTTCCTTCGGGATTTTTCTTTTTCATCACTTTATCCTCTTAAAATATTTCTGCTAAAATTTCCATATAATAGTATCTTGTCTATTACACGAATCCAGGTCACAAACTCCACCCGTGCGCCTAGTGTTATTTCGTCCATAATGCCCCATCTTATCCACAAAACACAGTACAATCAGCACCAAATAACACGAAATAATGCTGCTTTCGCCCTGTCCCCAAATTAGGTACAATTTAAAACAGGAATACACAATATATTACAGGAACCGCTTCGCGAACCCTGCAATCATGTATTATGGAAAGCAAAACCAGCTTTCCATAATCGCGTATTATCATATCACAATCCCTTTTATTTGTACAAATATAAACGCAAACATTTGTTCGTTCATGTGTGTTCGTGTGCTTTTTTTGTTGATATAGACGATATAATGGGAACCGCCGTGCGAACCCCATAATCGGATCGACGCCACTTATGTGCCTTTTATCAAAAGCTGCTTCTGCATCTTCAGAGCTCCATGACGAATTCCGTTCACTTAAACCCATTTTCTGGATGTCCCAAAACTGTTTATTTTTACATAATATATTATTTAGAAATATATTATGTGATTGGGAAATATGCAATCAGAAGATTTTATCTATAATTAAGTCATGTAAACATGAATATTCTGTATTATTATTCACCAAAACTTATTATACGAGGAGGTGCTCTATATGGTCCGGCTTCGGGTAACTGAACTTTTGGAGGAACGCAACCTTAGCAAATACTGGCTATGGAAACGGCTTGGTATGAGCTATGACAACTATAACAAAATGATTAAAAATGAAACCCATTCCATCCGTTATGACATAATTGATAGCATGATAAAAATTCTGGATTGCCCATTAGAGGATTTATTTGAGGTGGTTGCAGACGAAGATAAAAAATAAAGGGGTTAGCTGTTTTTATGCCATCAGCTAACCCTTTTTGTTTTAACAGTTCGAAGTCTACGTTTTATCTTTTGATATCGTCAATAAATCATATACTATAAATTCTAAAGTTTGTGTAACTTCTAGCGACCGAAAAAGATATCGCCCCGCCAAAAATACCTTGCTATTTATTCAAAAAAATTTATAATAAATATTGACTTCTATTGTCAGGTTTTAAATGCTATGATATTAAAAAAGGGGAGCCGTAAATGCAAGAAAGCCGATTATTTAAAATCATATACTATTTACTTGACAAAGGGCAGGCTACGGCCCCGGAATTGGCGGAAAAATTGGAAGTATCCGTAAGGACGATTTACAGGGATATCGATGCCCTAAGCGGGGCGGGCATTCCTGTGTATACGGAGACGGGCCGAAACGGCGGCATCCATTTGATGAAAGATTTTGTTTTAGATAAAGCTGTTTTGTCAGAGGCAGAAAAGCAGGAAATTCTGACGGCCTTACAGAGTATAAATTTGACAAATAACGTAAACGGCAGCCAAACGCTGCAAAAACTTTCCGCCATCTTTCACCTTCATTCAGAGGATTGGCTAGAAGTGGATTTTTCCAGATGGGGAAATAATGGGACGGACAATGAGAAATTTGAGTTGCTAAAATCAGCGATCATCCGTCAAAAATGCGTAAAGATAACCTACGCAAATTCTGATGGAGCAATTCATAACAGAATCATCCATCCGTTGAAGCTGTCGTTTAAATCTATGTCTTGGTACTTAAAGGCATATTGTACGAAAAGGCAGGATTACCGTCTTTTTAAGCTGACGCGTGTGATAGACCTTGAAGTTCTTACAGATAGTTTCTACAAAAGCCCGTTTCCAGAATCAGATGGAGCATACGGCCCGGCCTGCCCGGCTATCGTACTGCGCTTTCCGAAACGTATGTCCTATCGTGTCTACGACGAATTCAATCCTGCACAAATAAGCCAAAAAGAAAACGGAGACTTGATCGTATCCGTTGAAATCCCGCAAGATGAATGGCTTGTTGGATATCTGCTGTCCTTCGGGACGCAGGTCGATATTATAGAGCCCACATACCTAGGCAAAATTGTAGCACAACAGGCAAAGGAAATTTATGATAAATATAAATTCTTATGCAATCCCCCTACGAAGCCGTAATCGTCCAGCACCAGCAAATCCGGGCCACCCACAAGCGCAGCCGCAATGCCCAGCCGCTGGCGCATACCGAGCGAAAAATCCCAGGCCTTCTTTTTGCCGGTATGCTCCAGCCCCACCAGAAAGCGTAAAGAAATCATAAAGATTTCGTTATCCCAGCCGCAGCATTTCCGTATACGCCAGCAAAAACGGCCCGACCCCTTTCGCGTCGTCCTTTACTACCGGCTCCGACATGTAATAATCAAACGTCCCCGGACGCTTCTGCGCGCCGCCCAGCCCGGCTACCAGGCAAATCCCGTCAAGGTGCAGGCTCCCTTCCTCATCTGTAGACAGATATTTGTCGCATATTCCATGGAAGGCTTTTTTTCCATATGCGCGGTAGCCTTCCGGCAAAAATCCCAAGCGGACGCCTTTTAACAGCGCGTATGCCATAATCGAGCTCCCGCTTGTCTCCAGATAATTTCTCTCCATCCCGCCTACGTTTACAACCTGGTACCACATACCGCTCTCATCCTGGTACTGCAACATTGCGTCCATCAGCTCTATAAACGTTTTTTTCAAGTTCTCGTACGGCTCTCCGCACGACGGATCCGCTTTATCCATCGTATCCAGCAGCGCCATCGCATACCAGCCCAATGCACGCAGCCAGAAATTCTGGCTAAGCCCCGTCACCTTGTCGCACCAGAACATCTCCCTGGAGCTGTCATAGGCATGGTAATACAGCCCGGTCTTCGGGTCTTTCATATTTTTTACGACCAGCGTGAACTGGCGGAAGATATCGTCGTAATTTTTCTTATCGTGAAAGCGCGTCTCATATTCCATATAAAACGGCTGGCACATATACAGCCCGTCCAACCAGACCTGGTTCGGGTAAATGTTCTTGTGCCAGAAGCTCCCTTCCTTTGTCCTTGGCATCTGCTCAATCTGGCTGTATACCAGGTCGATCGCTTTGCGGTATTTCTCCTTGCCAGTCAGGTCATAAAGCTCAAACAGCGTCTTGCCCGCGTTTACATTATCGATATTCAGCTCGCTGACGTCATACCCGTCAATCGTTCCGTCTTCGTTTACTTTACAGTCGATAAAAGCGTCCGCAAACGCAAAATACTTTTCCTCTTTTGTAATCGCATACATTTCTAAAATTGCCTTAATCATACAGCCGTCGATATAATTCCAGGTCGATTTCAGCCCCTGCATCATTTTTTCAATGTTCCAGGCCGGGCGGTCCGGCGTGCTTTTTTCCATTAACTCATCTATATATTTTTCAATCCTGTCCATAAAATTCTCCTTCATCCGGAAACGCTGCGTTTCCCATATTACCGTCTAGTTATTGCAATTCTTTTATTGTATATTCTTTCATTGTAATTCTTTTATTGTAATTCTTTTATTGTAATTCTTTTATTGCAATTCTTTTATTGCAATTCTTTCGTCATAATTCTTTCGTTGGAATATTGGCTAAATCCAGGTGCTGCGAAGCAGCGTCTGGATCCCCCGAAGCATCCCCGCTATTTGGAAGATACCTTTCAAACACCCGGATATAATACGCCGAGCAAAAGTAGGCCAGCATCCCTGCGCCGCATACAATCGTAAGATAATTCGCCAGTATGATCGTCGTATTTGCCAGGATCAGCAAAACGACCAAAATCGCCATCTGAAGCGTATATTTAAAATTTTGTATCGCAATAAAAAAGGAATAGCGCACCGTATCCTTTACCGTATTTACAAACTTCCCCTGTACGGCAAATACGTATAACAGGCTTAGCGCGTACGGCACAGCCAGTATGCAGGCGCCAATTTTCATAGCCGCCCCATAACCGGTGCCAGACTGGTTGCCCAGCACCATATCAGACGCAATAATAATACCCACAACCAGATACAGCAAAAATAAAACCGTCGACTGTTTAAAGTTTTCTTTAAAAGAAGAAAAGAAATTCGCCCAGATATAGCCCTCCTTGTCATGCAGCTTCGTACAGGCATAAATGAGCGCCGTCGTCGACGCGCCCATTGTAATAATTGGCAGTGAACAGAGCAGCCAAATAAAATTGAGCGCAAATATCTTTCCAATCGTATAAATTGCCTGGAATACAGGATTCTCTACGTCAAATATATATCTTAACATCTCTTTCCCCTTTCTTAAAACAGTGGGCGTATCCATTTGCCCGCATACCATTCCACTTTTAAACCGCCATGCTGTCCCATATCTGCTGGATATGCGCCCTTGCCGCAACCGCATTTTCAGGCGTCGTATTTTCCAATGTTACATGGATATACGGCTTCTCCTTTTTGATAAAACGGATAATATCCGTATAATCCATTTCCCCTGTGCCAGCCGCCACGGAAACTAGTCCCTGTCCTTTTACAATAAAGTCTTTGATATGGACAACCGCAATTGCATCCCCAAGCACGTCAATCGCTTCTTGAATGATCTGCGCCCGGTCTTTATAGTTGCTAATATCTAACAGGTTCACCGGATCAAAGATAATCTGCAAGTTTGGAGAAGCAATCTCGTCCAGTACCTGCCTTGCCCGCTTTGGATTGCATACAATGTGCTTAAATACCGGTTCGATGGCAAAAATAACGCCCATTTTTTCCGCGTACTCGATCACGGGCCTTAGGTTTTGAATAAATACCCGCAACGCCTCCGGCGAATGGTTTGCCTCTTCATATCGATACGCTTCATTCACCGCGCCTGTCTCCGTACCGACGACCCCTGCGCCCAGCAGAGAAGCAAAACGGATGTGCGCCTGGTAGCGCGCCTGGTTTTTCCTCAAACTTTCTCCATTCGGGTTTGCCAGGTTCAAATAACAGCCTAGCACCGCCACATCCAACCCCGACCGGGCAAACAAGTTTTTCAAATAACATGCAAGACCCGGCGTCAACGCACTGTCCGCCACCGAATAGTCCGAAATCACCTTGGAAAGCGCCAGGTGCGCGCAGCAAAACCCCTGCCCTTTCGCAATCTGCAACCGCTCTTCCAGCGGCGCCTTTTTGACATCATGTAAGCGTATTCCCAACTGCATAGATAGTCCCCCTTTCGTTCCTGTCCTTATGTTCCTCTAGAGCGTCTTTGAAAATTGCTTTCTGGCAAGTCCTACGCTTTCTTTGGAGCGTCTTTGAAAATTGCTTTCTGGCAAATCTTACGCTTTCGCTTTCTTTAGCGCGTCTTTGAAAATTGCTTTCTGGCAAGTCTTACGCTTTCTCTGGAGCGTCTTTGAAAATTGCTTTGGGCAGATGGCTGGAATGATTTTTCAAACACGCTCTAGCTCTTCAACCCCGGAAAGCTCTAGCTCTTCGCCTGTATGGCCCTGTATGTCTACGTTTTCCAGCACAAGCTGCTTTACATTTGAAGCATGAATTCCTTTTTTTGTGCACCTGCCGACGCCTTCCGCCATAATCGGCTCTCCAGCCCTTGCGTCTTCGGCAAAAGAGATCGAACAGTTGCGCATTTCGATCTTTTCTATTTTCTGCTCCGGCAGCCCTTCAAAATAAATTGCCGCCACATGGCAGTTTGTCGCGTGGATATTTTCAAAGACAAAATGCTTCATCGACGGGGTGCTCTCGTCCACCGGATGCGGCTCTTTGGACTGTACATACGCGCTGTGCCCGTCCGGGTCGCAAAAATAAAACGCGTTTGCGGTAAACGGCGTCATTACATGGTCCATTTCGATATCCCGGAAGATAATTTCATCCAGAACTGAGTCTTTGCCCCGCCCCCGCCTGGATTTGATCCGCAGCCCGCGGTCTGTATGGGAAAACTGGCACTTCTCCACGACCATATTACGCACGCCCGCGCCGATCTCGCTCCCGACGGTTACCGCGCCATGGCCGTTTTCCATCAGGCACTGGTATACATGCACATGTTCCGACGGCGTTTTATATTTCCTGCCCATATATATTTTGCCGGATTTGACCGCGATGCAGTCGTCGCCAAGTGAAAAATGTAGCCCGACAATCTCTACATTTTTACATGATTCTGGGTCTAACCCGTCCGTATTCGGCGACTGCTGCGGATTTTGTACTTTCAGATTCGCAAACAGCAGGTCGTTGCTAAAATACGGATGGATGACCCATGCCGGGCTGTTGCGCATCGTAAGCCCCTGCACACGGATGCGTTCACACCTGTTCAAAAACAGCATGCGCGGTCGGAACGCGCCTACCATTACCTTCTCGTTGTGCCACCAGTTTTGGTGGTTCGCGCATCCGTCCACAATGCCTTCCCCGTAGATCGTTACGTCCGTCACTCCGATCCCGGTCAGGATGCCCGCATACATTGGCAGCGGGTTGCCCTCCCATGTACCCAGGTTGTATTCCGCGGTTTCGTCATAGCTTTCGATCATGCCCGGATACTTCGCAAAGCGGTTACGTTCCGTTTCCGCTACCAGTTTTGCCCCTTTTGCAAGTTCCAGGTAGATACCGCTTTTTAAAAAGATGCTTGTAACCTTGTAAATCCCCTTCGGTATCAGCACCCGGCTTTTGGGCGGGCATGCCATAACCGCAGCCTGGATAAACCCGGTATCATCCGAACTGCCGTCCCCCGCTGCGCCAAGCTCCCTGACATTTATCGTTACAAATTCCTCTTCCGTGCAAAACTCGTAAGTACCAGCACACGTACCGTCCGGCGCCTGCACGCTAAGCTGGTATTCGGTATCCGGCTTCAGCCCGTAGAGGCTTGTAATAACGGTATCTGTTTTTGCGTCCACCGCCTCTGCCTCTGGCCTTTCTTCCTGCCTTTTTGGCTCCAGCAACAGGCGGTACTGCTGCGCCGTCTTATATATCCCGCCGTCGTCCAATTCAAAAGTAGCACTGCGCGCCGTTCGCATAACCAGTCGAATATCCATCGCTATCTCCCTTCATATTAAAAGATGCCCCACGGGCACCCTCGCTTTTCATAATTCCAGCGCCCGCTGGTATAGCAAAAGAGGCGGCAAACTATGCCGCCGCCTCCAAAATAATTTCTTTTAACCTTTTACGCCGCCCGCGGAAATACCTTCTACGAACTGATCCTGGGCCGCAAAGAATACGATCAGAGATGGAATAATGGAAATGACAGACAATGCCAAAATCCGGTTCCAGCTCGTACCGCCGTCAGAGTCCATCGCCATCTTGACAAAGATCGCCAGCGGATACCTTGCCGGCGTATCTACATACAGCAACGGCCCCATAAAGTCGTTGGACGACCACATAAACTGGAACAGCGCAACAGACGTAATCGACGGCATCAGCATCGGTACAATTACTTTATACAAAGTCTGCAACGCCGTACATCCGTCAATTTTTGCCGCTTCGTCCAAATCTTTTGGCACGCCGCGCAAAAACTGCGTCATCTGGAATACAAACGTTGTATCAATCGCAGTCAGTGTAGGGATAATGATCGGCAGATACAGCTTGGATCCAACCCATCCTAATTTAGTAAACAGGATAAACTGCGGTACATTTAATACTACCTGAGGAAGGAACAACGTAGCCATTAACAGAGAATACAGCAATGCCCTTCCTTTAAATTCAAAACGCCCAAACCCGTATGCTGTCAGCGTTACGGAAATAACGGTAAAGATTACCTTCGGAATTACGTAGGAGAACGTATTCAGCATCGCTTTCCATACGTTGATATCGCCGCCGATAGATTCCATCGCCAGCTTATAGCCTTCCAGCGTCGGGTTTGCGGTAAACAGGCCCACGCCCGAGAAAATCTCAGAATTTGATTTAAACGTCGCGCCCAGCATCCAGAGCAATGGGTATACCATAACCAGGCCTACCGCGATCAGGACGAAATATCTCAAAAATAAATTTAAATAATGTTTCGTTTTGCTTTCCGCTGCCATATTTCCACCTCCTCATCATTCATCGCCATAGAATACCCAGTATTTCTGGCTTACCGTAGCTATTGCGGTAAACGCCGCAAGTATGATAAACAATACCCATGCCATCGCGCTTGCCATACCCATATTGTACTGGCGGAACGCGCTGTTATAAATAAGCAGCGATACCAGCGTCGTAGATCCAAGCGGCCCGCCGTTTGTAATAATGTAAGGCCCATTGAATTCCTGGAATGCCTGGGCAATCTGCGTAATCAGATTGTAGAAAATAACTGGTGTAATCATCGGTACGGTAATGCTGAAGAACTGGCGCCATTTGCCTGCGCCGTCGATAGAAGCCGCTTCGTATAAATCCTGCGGCACGCCTTTTAATGCAGCAAGGAAAAGTACCATTGCAGAACCAAACTGCCATACACGCAACAAACAGATAATAAAGATTGCGTAATTCGGGTCGGCCAGCCAGCTCGGCCCTTTGATGCCTACGAAGCCTAAAATAGTATTTAACAGGCCGTCGTCACGGAAAACCGCTTTCCACAATACAGCAATCGCAACCGAACCGCCCAGGATAGACGGCACATAATATGCTGTACGGAACAAGTTCACGCCTTTGATCTTAAAATTCAAAATATATGCAATAAATAACGCAAATACAAGCTTCAACGGAACCGTCATAAATGCGTAACGGAACGTAATCCCCATTGCCTTTTTAATATTCGGGTCTGTAAATACGTTTATGTAATTTTGCAGCGTACCTACCACATTCGTCCCGGTAAACAGGTTATTGTCCGTAAAACTGTAATACAGGGATGATACCATCGGATACGCCTTGAAGATCAAAAATCCAATGAGCCATGGCAGGATAAAGACAAACCCGGCAATTTCTCCGAAAGAGTTTTTCTTTGTCTTTGTCATTTCATATACCTCCTCTTATTTTTGGGATTTTATAAGAAGCCGGATGCCGCGTCAAACGCCAAGAGCTGCGCATACGCCATCATACGTACACCCGCTTCTTCACAGTCCTTAAAATCCAACGAACCTGTTGTATGATCTAACAGCTTTTTTCCTATACCGCCGTATCGTTCAGCATTCAGGTTCTTCTGACGGCAGGCTTTTAATATGGCATACCCGGCCATTGTCCCGCCGCCTGCCAGCTGCCTGATTATGTTCTTAAAATTTTCTTCCAGCTCCCGGTAATGCTCATATATTTCCATGCTCATGCAGCCTAACACATCCACAAGCGCCATCAAAAGCCAGCCGGCCTGCTTTTTACCGTCCCCCGGCTGCCGCAGCCAGTCCGCTACGCCAAAGTCCATAAGCCGTACGATGTCTTTATACTCCGCCTTATTATGGCGCTTTGTTTCATATTCCATATAAAACGGCTGCGTCAGATAAAGCCATCGGCCATCGGCCTTTGTTTCCCCCGCCAGCTTCGCACTGCTTTCTTTTACATGGGCGATCTGTTTGTCTATTGCCGCCATGTACTTTTCTTCCCCGGTATGCTCCGCCATCCAAAACAGGTTTCTCCCCAACGCCCCGTGCGCGCTGTCCCCCAAGGACAGGCTGCCGTCAGAGCCTACGATGCGTTCCATTCTATGTACGAACAGCTCCCGGTATACCCCCGCACCAGTTGCCTCGTATAGCTGCCTGCACCCGTCCAGCAGCAGGCATTCTTTTAGCCCGCATGGCCCTGTGGAAGACAGGTTATCTTTCAGAAAATTTTGAAATTCCAATTCTATTTTATCCAATTTCAATTCTAAGCACCTTTTCCCGGCGCGTATTCATAGCGCCTTTTTCCGGCACGCTATTTCAACAATGCCCCTTTACAAAAGTGGGCCGCTGTCTCGAACAGCAGCCCAAAACATTTGCAATTATAATTTATTTTTTCGCTGTAGCCAGCACGCTGTTGATACCTTGGATCAGCTGCTCCGCTGCCTGCGCCGCATCCAGCTGGTCATAGCTTAAGCCGCCAAATACCGACTGGTAGATGCCTGTGCCTGTCGCGTTCAACTGTGTATCTTCAAAATATGGGTCCAGCTGGTTGCTGCACCATGAAAGCACTTTCCCGTTTGCTTCAACCGCAAGTTCATTGAGCACGCCCGCCTTGTTTGCCGCATCAAGCGCAGCTTTCGATACCGGGATACCCCTTTCGTCTTTTAAGATTTCAGCTGCTTTCGGATCGTTCAGCAGGAAGTTTACAAGCAGTGCCGCTTCATTTGGATGCTTTGTATTTGCGCTGATTGCCCAGCCCATGGAAACTTTGCTGTATCCGCCCTGGTTGTCGCCCCAGTCTTTGAAATAATCGCCAACTACCAGCTCGCGGTCTTTCGGCAATGTATCACTGTATTTTTTTGCCGCTGTATCCCACTCCCAGATACCCGCGTATTTGCCGTCGATCCAGTTTTGGTTCTGGTCGATCGAAGACGCGCCGTCGCCGTTGATCTTTGCGATCGTAGGGATTACATGGTTGTCTTCGAGTTCATCGATAAACTTCATGCCTTCTTCAATCTTAGCCGCGTCGTACTGCAGTTCATTATCTACTACCCAGTCTGTGCCATATTTAGACTCCAGGTAATATACCATAAGGATCATACGATCGTATTCGCCCATAGCCAACGGATAATAGTCTTCGCCGTATTCCTGGAATTTCTTGCCTGCTGCCAGCAATTCTGCATGCGAAGTCGGAATATCAATACCTACTTCATCAAAAGTCGTCTTATCCCACCAGAAAATCCTGCCGGTCAGCGAAATAGGAACGCATCCTTGCGTATCCGCAATCTGGCACTCTTCCAGATATTTTTTATCAATCTGCGACATATCGATCACAGAAGCGTATTGGTTCAGGTCAAGGAACCGGGTGCCGTCGCCGTTATATTGTGTCAGCCAGTTCCAGTTTACCTGGTTGACATCCTGCGCGGTTCCTGCGGAAAACGCGGTAGCCATCTTCTCCGCCCATCCGGTCCACGCCGCGTAAGTAGCTTCTACTTTAATACCTGGATAAGCGTCTTCAAACGCTTTGAGCACTTCCTGCGTAGCATTATGCCTGTCATCGCCGCCCCACCAGGAAATAGTCAACGTACATTCTTCATAGTTGCCGTCGCCTGCCGGCTGGTCGCTGCCCGCATCTTCCTTCTCTCCCTGATTGTCACCGCCGGCAGATGCATCGTTCCCAGCGTCCTGTTTGCCCGTATCGCCGCCCGAAGAATCTTTGTCCGCACTGTCGCCGCATCCTGCCGCTGTAATAGCCATAACTACAGCAAGGCTTGCCGCCATAATCGATTTTGCTAATTTACTTTTCATTGTTCGCCCTCCCTATTTTGTGTAATATGCTATATTTTCTCTCCTTTTTCCTTTCCCCTTAGAGAAATCGCACATTTTTGAAAACGCTTACAATAAATATTGTATCATACTATATACAAATAATCTACTGTTTTTGGTATATTTTTGTATTTTTTTCATACATATTGCCCATGCTTTTCTTTCATCCAGCTTTATCCTTCGGTTTTAAATTCAAATATGTCTGAAACCGCTTTCTACAAAACCGGAAAGCATAAAAAAACGCTTTAGCTCGGCTGTTTGCCAATATACGCATGGATGCCGCCGTCTACGTAAACGATCAGACCGTTTACAAAATCAGACGCGTCCGAAGCAAGGAATACCGCCGGCCCCTGCAGATCAGACGGCTCGCCCCATCTTGCCGCTGGCGTCCGGCCTACGATAAACTGGTCAAACGGATGTTTCGTACCGTCTGGCTGTACTTCGCGCAACGGCGCAGTCTGCGGCGTTGCAATATAACCAGGCCCAATGCCGTTACACTGGATATTATACTGCCCATATTCTGACGCGATATTGCGTGTAAGCATTTTCAATCCGCCTTTTGCAGCGGCATATGCGGATACCGTCTCCCGTCCAAATTCACTCATCATAGAACAGATGTTGATAATCTTGCCATGCCCTTTTTTCATCATCGAAGGGATCACCGCTTTTGCAACGATAAACGGGCCGTTTAAGTCAATATCAATCACCTGGCGGAACTCTGCGGCCGTCATATCACACATCGGGATACGCTTGATAATGCCAGCATTATTTACCAGGATATCAATAACGCCTACTTCTTTTTCAATTTTTGCAACTGTCTCGTTTACCTGTTCTTCATTCGTAACGTCGCATACATAGCCATGCGCTTTGATACCGGCCTCTTCGTACGCCGCGACGCCTTTGTCTACCAGCTCCTGCTTAATATCATTAAACACAATCGTTGCCCCGGCGTCTGCATATGCGGACGCGATGCCAAACCCTATGCCATAGGAAGCCCCTGTTACGAGCGCTACTTTCCCCTCTAATGAAAATTTGCTTAATATCGCCATAATTCTCTCCTCCTTTTTCTATATTTATAACGTAACACCTTGTTTAAAAATTGCCATATCATGGAACCCGGCTTCTTCGCTACGTACTTTTTTCCCGGAGGCGACTGCCACAACATATGCAAACAGCTCCTGCGCCGTTTCCTCTAAGTCTTTGTCTTCCAAAAGCACGCCTGCGTTAAAGTCGATCCAGTTTTTTTTCTTCCCCGCCAATGTACTGTTGCTGGATATCTTTACCGTGGGCACCGGAGACGCAAACGGCGTCCCGCGCCCGGTCGTAAATAATACGATCTGCGCCCCGCTGGCTGCCAGCGCCGTCGCCGCAACCAGGTCGTTGCCCGGCGCGCTTAAAAGGTTCAGCCCGGCTTTCGCAACCCGTTCCCCATAGGCAAGCACGCCTTTTACCGGTGCGCTGCCGGATTTTTGCGTACATCCAAGCGACTTGTCTTCCAGCGTGGATATACCGCCTTTTTTATTTCCAGGCGACGGATTTTCGTAGATCGTCTGGTTGTTGTCTTTAAAATACTGTTTGAAGTCATTGATTAGCTTCACCGTCTGCCCGAAGAGCTCTTCATTCTCACAGCGGTTCATCAGAAGTGTTTCTGCGCCAAACATCTCCGGCACTTCCGTCAGGATTGTCGTCCCCTGCTTGCTAAGCAAAATATCTGAAAACCTGCCTACCAGCGGGTTTGCCGTAATCCCGGAAAACCCGTCGCTGCCGCCGCACTTCATACCAACGACAAGCTTTGACACGCTAACCGGCTCCCGTTCGCATTTACCGGCATATGCGATCAGCTCATCCAGCAGCCGGCCCCCCGTCTCCATTTCATCTTCCGCCTCCTGGCAGACTAGGTATTTCACCCTGCCCGCGTCAGTTTCACCGATATATGGTTTTAACACATCGATATTGCTGTTTTCACATCCCAGCCCAAGCACCAGCACGCCCCCTGCGTTTGGATGCCGAACCAGGTCCGCAAGGATCGTCCGCGTGTGCTCTTGATCTTCCCCCATCTGTGAGCACCCATACGGATGCGGAAAAGCGATAACCTCCTCAACCGTACCTTTCAGACGTTCATTTGCGGACTTGGCAAGCGCTGTCGCAATGTTATTCACGCACCCCACCGTCGGTATAATCCATACCTCATTGCGCACGCCTGCCGACCCGTCCGGACGCGGATACCCCATAAACGTCACGTCCGGCGTAACCTGCTGTGTCGTCTCCACAGGCTGGTAGCTGTATTCCAGCAAATCCCCCAGCGCTGTTTTTACATTATGTGTATGCACCCAGTCCCCCGGCGCAATGTCTGCTTTGGCGTTCCCGATGCGAAACCCGTATTTGATCACATCGCCGCCCGCCGCAATCTTGCATAGCGCCATTTTATGTCCGGCCGGGATTGTCTCATTTGCTACTACCTGTACCTCTCCCGCGCTTACTGCCTCCCCTGCCGCGATCTCTTTGACCGCGACGATTACATTATCATTCTCATGAATTTTTATATAGTCTTTCATACCTTTGCTCCATTAGTGAACCTTATATTTGGAAACTTAAATCCGAACCTTATATCCGGATTTTATTTTTCAAAGTTTTTCTCCAGCGCAGCGCGCATCCCCAGTTCACGGATATCGGACAGATAAGCCGCTACCGTTTCTTCTACATTTGGCCGCACACTCAGATCTTCTCCCCAAAAGTCTGTGTTGCTAAGCACCGCATGCGTAAATTCAGCAGCTTCTTTGCCGCTGTGTTCAGCAAAGAAATCCAAAACCGCGTCGTCGTCCATAATCCGGTACTCTTCTTCCCCACGATGGCCAATCAACGCCTTGTCCCTGCGCTCCGACCCTGTATAGAACGCCATCAAAGACGCCAGCGAAAACGCCAGATGCTTCGGCACCCTGCTGTGTTTTTCTATAAACGCCACAAAGCTTGGCATACACCTTGCCCGCCATTTCGATACCGAGTTCAAGGAAATCGCCAGATGCTCATGTTTTACAAACGGGTTGCGAAACCGTGTCAGCACCGCCTCCGCAAATTCGATCAAATCCTGTTTTGGCAGCGCCAATGTCGGGATGATCTCGTCGAATATCGTAGCTTTTATAAAATCCAAGATCAGCTCGTCATTCATCGATTGCAGCACGATATCGTTCCCCGCCAGATAAGACGCCAGCGTAAAGGACGTATGCGCCCCATTTAAAATACGGACTTTGCGCTGTTTATACGGCTTTTGGTTGTCCGTAAAAATAACTGGCAGCCCCGCCCGCGGCAATGGGAACTCGTCGCTTAAGTCCTTTGTGCTTTCAATGACCCATAAAGCAAACGGCTCGCCTGTTACGATCAGTTCGTCTTTATAGCCAAACTCTTCGCAAAGCTGTTCCACCTCATCCTTCGGATAGCCGGTTACGATCCGGTCGACCAATGTAGATGTAAAGACACATGCATTGTCAAGCCATTCCACAAAAGCATCCTCGAGACCCCATAACTTTGCGAGCTTGCACACGCATTCTTTCAGATGGACGCCGTTGTCGTCGATCAGTTCCACCGGGAGAATGACAAGCCCTTTATCCTGCGCGCCGCTAAAATGCTGGTACCTTTCATACAAAAACTTTGCCAGTTTGCCTGGATATGTTTTCGGCGGCTCCATCTCCAGCCTTTCGGTATCGTCATACACGATCCCTGCTTCTGTTGTGTTCGACACAATATAACGTAGCGAATCTAGCTTTGCGTACTGCGCATATTTTTCATATTCGCTATAGGCGTCCACCGCGTCGGCAACGCTTGTTACCACACGGTTTAATTTTTTTGGTTCGCCGCCCACAAGCCCCCTAAGCTGCACCGTATACTGGCACTCCTGTTTGTGAAATTGTTCCAAAGAACCAAATTCAATCGGTTTTACTAATACGATATCTCCGTTAAATTCGCCGCGTTCGTTTGCAATGTCGATCATATAGTCGACGAATGCGCGAAGGAAATTGCCTTCCCCGAACTGTAAGACCTTGACCGGCCGTTCCTTTTTCCCTGTTTTTTGTTTGTTTAAAAGTTCCATAGCGTAAGATTCCCTTTCTCTATAATTTCTGATTCAACCTCTTGCTACCGGGATGCGGCTTTTCTTCTCTACTTCTCCATAAAAAATATCTGCAAATATATTCTATAAAAAATAAATAAAACCACCGCACGTTTCCGCCTCCAAAAGAATTTCGTGCATTTTTTCAAATGTAAGCGGTTACTTTTATTCTTTTTACCACATAATTTCCAATTAGTCAATATGTTTTTCAAGATAAGTTAATAATTTTTACAATTTTTTTAGCATTTTACATTTCTTTTCTATTTTATTTATAAATTATGCGTATTTTATCCTTGCTTTCTATTTGTCTATCATGTATAATGATTCGTACTATAGTGTAAATATTTTCATAAAAACACACAGCAGGTGATACAAATGCCAATAACAATTTATGATATTTCCCAAAAAGCCGGTGTATCAATTGCAACGGTTTCGCGCGTATTAAACGGCAGCGGGAACGTAAAGCCTTCTACCAGAAAAAAAGTAATGGATGTCATCGAGCAGTATAACTATACGCCTAATATATTTGCCCGCGGGATGGGCAACCATTCCTTAAAAATCGTAGGCATCCTCTGCGCGGATTCTTCCGATTCGTTCTTCGCCAAAGCGGTCTACCTGCTCGAACAAGAACTACAGGCAAACGGGTACGGCTCGCTGCTTTGCTGTACGGGCTATAACCAGGATGCTAAAAAAAATTATTTAAACCTCATATTATCCAAAAAAGTGGACAGCATTATACTAGTCGGCTCCAATTTTATCGGTTCTACGGAAACGGAAAACGAATATATCGGAGAAGCAGCCAAGCATGTGCCTATTATGGTTTTAAACGCGCACTATGACCACAAAAACGTATACAGCATCTTATGCGACGACTACCAGGCAATGTATGAGGCGACGGTCGCGATGATCCAGTCTGGAATCCAGGATATTTTATATCTATACAACCTCCAGTCATACAGCGGCATCCGCAAACTGAACGGTTTTAAGGACGCCATGAAAGAACACGGCGTCGACCCGTCCAACAACATCTGCTTTTTTGACGACCATACCGACCGGATTGAAGATATTACAGACTACATTACATCCATCGCCTATAAAGGCGTAACCTTCCACGGCATCATCGCTGCAGAAGACATCCTGGCAATCGCGGGCGTACGGTACGCGCAGCGCAATAACCTGCGGATTCCGGAAGATATTTCTATCATTGGCTATAACAATTCCATGCTCACTGCCTGCTGCAATCCAGAATTAACTTCTGTAGACAACCGCCTGGAAACACTGACGCACCAGCTAGTCCAGACGCTTTTGCAGGTTGTGGAATGCGAAGACGTGCCGAAAAAAACGGTTTTTTCCGGCAGGCTCGTCTGCCGGGGGACGACGCTATTTTGACCTCCTCCCAAAACAGGCCTGCTTTTTCCACATATATTTACATAAAACACTTACAACATAATATATAAGAAAAGGGGGACATTTTATTATGAAACAGTTTATGGACAAGGATTTCCTGCTATCCAACGACACTGCGCAAAAGTTGTATTTTGACAACGCGGCAAACACTCCGATTTTGGACTACCATTGCCATATCAACCCGCAGGAAATCTACGAAGACCGCCAGTTTAAAAACATTACGGAAGTATGGCTGGGCGGCGACCACTACAAATGGCGTTTTATCCGTTCGTGCGGGGTAGATGAGCACTATATTACCGGCGACGCGTCCGACAAGGAGAAGTTTTTAAAATGGGCTGAATGCCTAGGCAAAGCAATTGGCAATCCTTTATTCCACTGGTCGCACCTAGAACTGCAAAAATATTTCGGCTATCATGGCGTGCTCAATAAAAATACCGCCGAAGAAGTATGGGAACTGTGCAACAAAAAACTGGCGGAGCCTTCCATGTCTGTCCGCAACCTTATCAAACAATCCAATGTAACGCTGATCTGTACGACAGACGACCCAGTAGATTCACTAGAATGGCACAAAAAAATCGCGGAGGACGACAGCTTTGACGTCCAGGTACTGCCTGCATGGCGTCCGGACAAAGCTATGAATATTGAAAAACCAACCTATCTGGAATACCTTTCCACCCTGGCAGACGTAGCCGGCATCCAGATTCATTCATTTGCAGACCTGTGCAAAGCGCTATCCGCCCGTATGGATTTCTTCGCATCGATGGGCTGCTCAGTATCTGACCATGGGCTGGAATATGTTATGTACGCACCGGCATCAACTGAAGAAATCGAAGCGATATTTAACAAACGCCTTTCTGGCGACGCCATTACAAGGGAAGAAGAACTAAAATTTAAAACCGCATTTATGGTTTTTGTCGGAAAAGAATATGCAAAGCGCAATTGGGTCATGCAGCTCCATTATGGATGCAAGCGCGACAACAATACGTTGCGTTTTAACGAATTAGGGCCTGATACCGGATTCGACTGCATCAATAATTATGCGCCGTCTTCGGAAATGGCGGACTATTTAAATTCATTGATCCAGACCAATGAACTGCCAAAGACCATTATTTACAGCCTAAACCCGAACGACAACCAGGCAATCGGGACAATCCTAGGCTGTTTCCAGGATTCCACTGCTGTCGCAAAAATCCAGCAGGGCTCCGCATGGTGGTTCAACGACCATAAAACCGGAATGCAAGAACAGATGATCTCGCTTGCAAACCTTGGCAATTTATCCGGCTTTGTCGGGATGCTAACTGATTCGAGAAGTTTCCTCTCGTATACAAGGCATGACTATTTCCGCAGAATCCTATGCGACCTGATTGGCACATGGGTAGAAAACGGCGAATATCCGGCTGACTACGATACGCTTGGGGAAATCGTAAAAGGCATCTGCTACAACAACGCAATCAAATATTTTGGCTTTCACCTGAAACCCCAGGAATAAAGCGCTAGAATCTTTGATGCGTTTTCAATAAACTCCTAAATATAGTCCGGGCGCCCGAACAGCCAGTTTCCGGCCGCCCGGACTCAACACATCTGGATCAATAATTACTTAATCCGACGGACGATGAAATTTTAAATGATATATTAACATTATATATTAGAACTAAATATTACAACTAAATATTAAAATGATACTTTATACTACAAAGCGTCAAAATAAGAGAGGAATAAAAAATGGAATTAAGAACTGCTGCTTCACCAAAAGATGTCAAGCATTATACAACCGAGCGCCTGCGGGAAGAATTTCTAATTGACGACCTGTTTCAGCCGGATGAAATAAAATTAGTATACAGCCATATCGACCGCATTATTACCGGCTCAGCCGTCCCGGTAAAAACGCTGCAGCTGACGGCCGGCGACGAATTGCGCGCGCAATATTTTTGCGAAAGGCGTGAACTCGGTATTATCAACATCGGCGGGGCTGGCAAAATTACCGTAGACGGCAACGTATACGAGGTCGGGCCAAAAGACGGCATGTACATTGGCATGGGCTCCAAAGAAATACTTTTTGACAGCGCAGATCCAGCTGCACCTGCAAAATTTTACCTCAACAGCGCCCCGGCGCACAAAACATATCCGACCGTACTAATCAAGCCGGAAGGGGAGCCCTCTGAAGGCGTCGTAATTGTAAAGGACTGCAACAAAGTCGAACTAGGTTCCCTGGAATCTTCCAACCACAGGACAATCTGTAAATACATCCTGCCCGGGCAGGTGGAGAGCTGCCAGCTGGAAATGGGCATGACAAAACTGGAGCCAGGCAGCGTATGGAATACAATGCCTTGCCATACGCACGACAGGCGCATGGAAGTCTACTTGTATTTTGACATGCCGCAGGACGCGCTTGTTATGCACTATATGGGCGAACCGACGCAGACACGCCATATCATTATGCGCAATGAGCAGGCCGTTATCTCCCCAAGCTGGTCGATACATTCCGGATGCGGCACGCAAGCTTATACATTTATCTGGGGAATGGTTGGGGAAAACCAGGATTTTGACGATATGGACGGGTGCGCAATGCAGGACTTACTATAACTTCATCCAAACGCAAGGTGAAAATAGAAAACTATATATTGTAAAAAAATCAAATTAAGTAAGGGAGAATCCTATTAAAATGAAAATAGCGTTGATTAATGAAAACAGCCAGGCTGCCAAAAACGAACTGGTCTGCTCTACTTTAAAATCTGTAGTAGAACCGATGGGGCATGAAGTATTTAACTACGGTATGTATTCTCCGCGGAAGATACGCATACGTTAACCTATGTGCAAAACGGCATCCTAGCCGCTGTCTTATTAAATTCCAAAGCTGCGGATTTTGTAATTACAGGCTGCGGCACCGGGGAAGGCGCCATGCTTGCGTGCAATGCCTTTCCACAAGTATTATGCGGGCATGTTCAAACGCCGCTGGACGCCTATCTGTTTTCACAGGTAAACGACGGCAACTGCATTGCTCTTCCGTTCGCGGAAAATTTCGGCTGGGGTGCGGAATTAAACCTCACTTATATCTTTGAAAAACTGTTCTCTACGCCGGGCGGCGGCGGTTATCCAAAGGAACGCGTAGAACCGGAACAACGTAACAAAAGAATTCTGGACGAGGTAAAGAAAGTAACCCACAAAGACCTGGTGTCCATCCTTTCCGAACTAGACCGCGACCTGGTAAAAGGGGCACTAAGCGGCGAACATTTTGCAGAGTTGTTCTTTGCAAACTGCAAAGACGAAGCGATTGCGGCTGCAGTGCGAAACGTATTGTCATAACCGGGCAGTAATTTCCCTTATTCGCGCGCCGGTCACCTGTCAGACACTGCTGATATATTGCTTTGGCGCGTTTTTTCCTCAGGCACTGTCTGGGACTTGACGATAGCCTGTCAGACACTACTGATATATTGCTTTGGCGCGCTTTTTCCTCAGGCACTGTCCTGGGACTTGACGATAGCCTGTCAGACACTGCTGATATATTGCTTTGGAGTGCCCGTGTGCATAGAAAAAGGAGCTTTTAGAAAAGCTCCTTTTTCTATGCACAACGGGCCGGTTATTATTATATTGCAGCAGACAGCCGACCAGACAGCCGCCAGTCCAGGGAATTACGCCCCCGCCTGTTTCCGCGCCTCTTTGCAAAGTTCTGTAATCTTGTCAAAATTGCCTTCCGAAATATCTGCCTTTTTGCATACCCAGCTGCCGCCTACTGCGTAAATAGCCGGAGTTGCGACAAATTCCGCAATGTTTTCTGTACTTACACCGCCAGTAGGAATGAACTGCATGTCTGTAAACGGTGCCGCAAGATTGGTAATTGCCTTTAACCCGCCGTATACGTTTGCCGGGAAGAATTTTACAACTCTCAGCCCCAATTTACGCGCTGCCATAATCTCTGTCGGCGTTACGCAGCCAGGCGCTACGACAATATCATTCTCTATGCACCATTTTACGGTTTCTTCATCAAACCCTGGAGATACAACGAATTTTGCGCCTGCTTCTACCGCCTGCTTCGCCTGGTCCAGGTCCAGTGCCGTCCCAACGCCTACAACCATATCCGGGCATTCTGCCGCTACGTTGCGGATACTATCAAGCGCCGCCGCTGTACGCAGTGTGATTTCCATTACATTGATCCCGCCTGCCAGCAATGCTTTCGCGGTAGGCACTGCGTCCTTTGCGTCCTCAATCACTACTACTGGCACAATAATTGACTGCTTCATGCTGTCCATTACATTACTCATGTTGATTCCCTCCTGTATTCCTTTTTTCATTAAATTAAATTTCATACCATGTCTATTGACGCCGCTTTTTAGCTTACTTGGATTTGTGCCACGACAGCCTATCTCTGTACCCTTGCGCCTGCGCCGCCCATAATCGCTTCTACTTCCTTCTTGCTTGCCATTGTCGTATCGCCAGGCGTCGTCATAGCCAACGCGCCATGTGCAGCGCCGTAATTTACCGCCAATTCTGCATCGCCTGTTGTCATCAGCCCGTATACAAGGCCGGACGCAAAGGAATCCCCGCCGCCTACACGATCCATGATCTCTAGGCCGTCATAGTCTTTTGCCTTGTAAATTTCCCCGTCTGCCCAGCAGATCGCGCTCCAGTCGTTTACCGTAGCGGTCTTAACCTGGCGCAGTGTGGTAGCGACTGCCTTGAAGTTTGGATAAGTCTTAGCCGCTTCATTAATCATCTTCTTATAGCCGTCCAAATTCAATGTCTTTAGGTTTTCATCATTTCCTTCGATTTCAAACCCAAGGCATGCCGTAAAGTCTTCTTCATTTCCGATCATGACGTCTACATATTGTGCGATTTCTTTATTTACTTCCTGCGCTTTGGCCTGTCCGCCAATCGCGCTCCACATAGACGGACGGTAGTTTAAGTCATAGGAAATAACTGTGCCATATTTTTTCGCTGTCTTGATCGCTGCCAGTACGGTTTCACATGACTGTTCTGACAAAGCCGCATAAATACCGCCTGTATGCAGCCAGCGTACACCCAGCTCACCAAAAATATAATCAAAATTAAAATCTTCTGGCGTTGCTTTTGCAATTGCTGTATTTGCGCGGTCAGAGCATCCAACTGCGCCACGGATACCGAATCCGCGTTCTGTAAAGTTTAGGCCATTACGGCAAATACGTCCGATGCCATCCGTCTTCATCCATTTAATCAAAGAAGTATCCACGCCGCCCTGGTTGATAAAATCTTCTAACAGCATACCTACTTCATTATCAGCAAACGCTGTAATAACCGCAGTATTTAGCTTAAAGCATTTCCTCAGGCCGCGGATTACATTGTATTCCCCGCCGCCTTCCCATGCGCGGAAAGACCTCGCTGTACGAATCCGCCCCTCGCCTGGGTCCAGACGGAGCATTACCTCCCCTAAAGATACCGCATCAAATTTGCACTCGTTTTGTGGCCTTAAATTCAAATTCATGTATAAATTCCCTCCTATTCTACGGACTTCTCCTGATCCGCTCTGTTTTTTCGGCAGCCTGTTTTGAAAAACCACCTGTTATCTATTATAAGTTGAGACGGCAATATTCTCAATCTTTTTTTTTCTTTTTTTTTACTTTTTTTCATTTTTTATTATTTTCCTTAAAATACTCCTACTGTTTTTTGCTGAAAGCGCTTACAAGTTTGAAAATTTTCATATTGAAAAAGTTGTTTAAGTATCATAAAATAAAAATAGCAATTATTTATTGAACCGACATCGATCGTATATTTTGTAACTGCTTACAAATCATCCACAATAAAAAGGAGGAGCCTATGCAGCACACAAACCCATTATTATCAAACAGCGACACTACAGACAAATTTATTACTATCGGTGAAATTATGCTTCGCCTGACGCCGCCAAATTATGAAAAAATTCGTATGACGCACAATTTTGAAGCCAGCTATGGCGGCAGCGAGGCAAATATCGCGCTGGCGCTTGCCAACCTGGGCGTAGACAGCACCTTTTTCAGCGTCGTACCAAATAACAGCCTTGGCAAAAGCGCCATCCGTATGCTGCGCAGCAACGACGTCCACTGTACGCCGGTCATCTTAAGCACACCGGAACAGACGCCGACCCACCGCCTCGGCAGCTATTACCTGGAAACCGGGTACGGCATCCGCGCCAGCAAAGTAATCTACGACCGCAAAAACAGCGCGATTGCAGAATTTAATTATGAAAATGTTGACCTAGACGCATTGCTAGACGGCTTTACCTGGTTGCATTTAAGCGGCATTACGCCTGCGCTTTCGCAAAACTGCAAAAAACTGACGATGGACTGCTTAAAGGTGGCAAAAGAAAAAGGCATTACCGTCAGCTTCGACGGCAACTTCCGAAGCCTGCTATGGTCTTGGGAAGAAGCGCGGGATTTTTGCACCGAATGCCTGCCTTATGTAGATGTGCTGCTTGGCATTGAGCCATACCACTTATGGAAAGACGATAACGACCACAGCAAGGGCGATGTGAAAGACGGCATTCCACTCCAGCCTAGCTATGAACAAGAAGACGAAGTATTCCAGGCATTTGTCGCGAAGTACCCGAACCTTAAATGTATCGCCCGCCATGTCCGCTACGCGCACAGCGGCAGCGAAAACAGCTTGAAGGCTTTCTTGTGGTATGAAAACCATACATTTGAAAGCAAACTGTTTACATTTAACATTTTAGACCGCGTAGGCGGCGGAGATGCCTTTGCCAGCGGCCTGATATACGCAATGATGCACCATTATAAGCCAATGGACATCGTCAACTTCGCGGTAGCCAGCAGCGCGATCAAACATACGATCCGCGGCGACGCGAATATTACGGACGACGCGACAAGCATCCGCAATTTAATGAACATGAATTACGATATCAAACGGTAATTGCCTTTGGCCAGCGCGTATGCTATGGTTACTTTTTATGGGGTGGGGATATCCCTTAAAAATGAGAA
>CASUON010000008.1 GCA_949457475.1 uncultured Lachnospiraceae bacterium | reverse complement strand
CCTTATTATACATTGAAAGTGTATTGGTATGTTATTTTCTATTTCCTGATCTAAGCTTTATCATACACCAAGCAAATCCATCCCATAGCGAAATAACAGTTCATTCGCATCAAAAATCGTCAGCCCACGCTGTATTGCGAATATAATCAACACGTCCCGCTTATCTCCTGCGTAAAGCTCTCTGTTGCCGGAGAGCTTTAGCATTTTTTTCGTTTCATCATCGGTAAGGTGCAGCCCAAACGACAGGGCGATCAATTTATCTCTAGACGGTGTTTTTTCTGCGGAAAAAATCTGGTAGACATAAGCCCGGTCCAGCTGTGATCCGTGGACAACCTCCGCCCGGCTTAACTGTTTTTTAGAAAGCAGGGCTTGTAAATGGTCGGACAGCGTGTGGTGCAGCATGTGTGCCTGGTTTTTGGTTAAAAAGTCTTCCATATCTGTGGCATTTTTTATTTCGTGGTACAATTATGACTATGAAGAGGCAGATAGTTTTAACGTACGCATTTATAATGCATCCGGCGACTTTATCGGAAACAATGTATGGACCAAAGAAGAAATACTGAATATTGGACATGGCGGAATATGGGTGGATCCGCAGCTGTTAACAGAGCAGGTCCCCGATACAATCTCCAATGATATCCTACTTCGCCGTTGTTACCTGAATTGGGCACATTCTTCCATAGCGCAACACCTGTATCTCCATCCTAATTGGGTCTTCCGGCGCCTCCATATGGAACAGGTAGCGAGTATTTACTATCTTCGTACGCAAAACTGGCAGCAGGGCTTAAGTACTCTTTTGATTATGAAAAGAAAGTCCCACAGGGTTTATCAGGCGTATATGCCAGCGATTTTTATGTGTACGGTTCCTCAATTGTTACATTCGATGATGCGGAAACATATGCTGGAACAAAGATACCTGTCTATGTCTATGGACGGTTTACGAATATAGATTTGAATGCGTCGTCGTCAGGCGCCAATATGATAACTTTGACGTTTCGCATAGATAGTTTTGAAAAATATCAGTAGTAAAATAAGTTCTAACTAGCAGCCAGACCGCCTGGGAAGTATGCAAGCGGCCTGGCTGTTCTTTTTATTCCATTTTTATGAATTTCGTTTTATAACTTTATAGTTTTATAACTTTAGCTTTAGGATTACAATAAAAAATATCCGTTTTAGTAGTTTCGTATTATGATTTCTGACGGATATCAAATGCCGGGTTAAAGGCATAGAAGTTCTTGGAATCTAAGTGTTCTTTTACAATGTTTAGCCCTTCGCCAAATCTTTGGAAGTGCACGATCTCGCGTTCCCGCAAAAAGCGGATAGGGTCGCATACTTCCGGGTCTTTGACAAGACGCAGGATATTTTCGTAAGTGGAGCGGGCTTTTTGCTCCGCCGCCATATCTTCGGTCAGATCGGTGATCGGATCGCCTTTTGACTGGAACTCGCAGGCATTGAACGGAATGCCGCCTGCGGCCTGCGGCCAGAGCGCAAGCGTGTGGTCTACATAGTATTTGTCAAAACCGGAAGCTTTGATTTCTTCCGGGGTCAGGTTGCGGGTGAGCTGGTGCACGATCGCGCAGATCATCTCCATGTGCGCCAGTTCTTCGGTACCGATATCGGTTAACAACCCCGCGACATTGCGGTACGGCATAGTATAGCGCTGGGAGAGATAGCGCATAGAAGCGGACAATTCCCCGTCCGGGCCGCCGAACTGCGAGATGATTACCTGGGCGATCTTCGGGTTTGGCGTTGAGATATTTACCGGGTATTCCAGTCTTTTTTCATAATTCCACATTTAGCAGTAGCCTCCTTCCCATGGCCACGGCTGGGTTGCCCAGTGCCAGTGGTCCTCATTGTTCATTGTGTCCAGGTTCAGCGGGCCGTATTGCGAAGAATAGGCAGCGACCGCCTGGCGGCGCATCTGTTCATATTTCTGGAAAAAAGACAGCGCCTGCGCGTCGTCTGGATGGGTGTCTAAATAGAGTGTCATTTCATACGCCATAAAGCTTACCTTGTTGATCCAATTGAGCAGCTCTTTCCTGCTTTTTGCCTGGTTCATGATTTCACGCCCCTTCCTAAAAATGGTTTGTCAAGCTCCGGGAACATCGTGCCGGTATACAGCGCGCGTTCCGGGTCGTAAGAATTGGTAAAATACTGCCAAGGTACAGTGGCGATCGCCAGGTAGCAGCTGCAGTCGGACGCCTGGGAGCCGTTATTGGCCATTGCCTGATAGGACGTATCATAGTTGTTGCATGAATAGCAGTTTTGCATTTTGAAACTCCTGAATCTTTTTCTATAAATTATGCATAAAACAGGGGACTGGTGCATAGTTTTTTATTAGAGCATGTCTTGGGTGTGTGCTGTTTACAATAAGTGGGTGCAAAAACCGACGAAAAAGAAAGTATTTTTTTTAATACAAGAAAAAAAACGTAGATTTTGTAAAATGTTTATATTATAATCAACTGTATCAACGCATGAAATTTATGAGGGAGTTTTCCGAATGGATTGTTAAAAAATTAACACATTCAGGAAGAAAGCAGACACTAAAAAAGATGGGAGAAAAGCGAATGTACAATGATGAAAATGTAATCCAGATCAAACACGACGTATTGTATGAAGTAGCAAAACTGGCTTTTGAAGGGACACTGGAAGAAAAACGTGATTTTATCCCGGAGAAGCTGATTCCGGGCCCGGTACCGAATTTCCGCTGCTGCATATACAAAGAGCGGGAAATTATCCGCCAGCGGGTACGCTTGGCAGAAGGCAAAGATTTGACGGAAGAAGAACATGGAAATGAAGGCAACGTCATCCAGGTCATTGGGTCTGCATGTGAAGGGTGCCCGATTTCCAGCTATACGGTAACGGACAACTGCCAAAACTGTATCGGCAAGGCGTGTGTAAATGCCTGCAAGTTTGGCGCGATTACTATGGGGCGCGACCGTTCCTATATCGATCCGACCAAGTGTAAAGAGTGCGGACAATGCGCAAAGGCCTGCCCATATAATGCGATCGTAGGCATTAAGCGCCCGTGTAAAGTCGCATGTCCGGTAGATGCGATTACATATGATGAATATAATATTTCCGTGATCGACGAAGAGAAATGTATCCGTTGCGGGCAATGTATCCACAGCTGCCCATTTGGCGCAATCGGTTCCAAGACGTTTATCGTCGATGTAATAGAAGCGCTTAAGTCAGGCAAACATGTCTATGCGATGGTTGCCCCGGCGACGGAAGGGCAGTTCGGTACAGACATTACGATGCAGAGCTGGAAAAACGCGTTGAAAGAGCTGGGCTTTACCGATACGATCGAACTCGGCCTTGGCGGGGATATGACAGCGGCAAGCGAAGCGGACGAGTGGGTAGAAGCATTTAAGGAAGGCAAGAAAATGACAACCTCCTGCTGCCCTGGATTTGTAAATATGGTGCGTAAACATTATCCGGAGCTGTCAGACCATATTTCTACAACCGTCTCCCCGATGTGCGGCGTTTCCCGTATGATAAAATCCAAAGACCCGGAAGCATATACCGTATTTATCGGGCCTTGCATTGCTAAAAAATCAGAAGTCAAAGACCAAAAGATCGAAGGCAACGCGGACGCTGTGCTGACTTATAGCGAGATTCGCGTAATTATGAAAGCAAAGGACATCAACTTGCAGCCGGCAGAAAACGACTATCAGGAAGCCAGCATTTATGGCAAACGTTTTGGCAATTCCGGCGGCGTTACCGAGGCGGTGCTCCAGTGTATGAAAGAGACGAACCAGGAGATCGACGCAAAAGTCTGCCGGGCAAATGGAGCCGCAGAATGCAAGAAGGCGCTGCTTCTTATGAAAGTAGGCAAGCTGCCGGAAGACTTTATTGAAGGTATGGCATGCGAAGGCGGATGCGTCGGCGGGCCAAGCTGTTTCCAGGATAAAGTAAAATCCAAGAAATCCAGGGATACGCTGCTTGCCCAGGCGGACGGCCGGGAAGTGCATGCAAACTTAGAAAACTACGGTATGGATAAATTCTCCATGCACCGCGCATAAGCCGTTTGCGGCCAGGGGGCAGCCCATCTTTACTGCTGCCCCCTGCTATATGAAATACAACAGCAGAAAGGGGAATCATGGATTTTAACCCATCGCAGAACCAGGCGATTGCCCATACGGCAGGCCCATGCCTTGTGCTTGCAGGCCCCGGGAGCGGCAAAACAGCGGTTATTACAAAACGGACGGAGCGTTTGATTACACAAAGCGGCATACCGGCCAACCGCATCCTGGTCGTTACGTTTACGAAAGCAGCGGCAGCGCAGATGCGCCGCCGGTTTGAACAGATGACCGCCGGTAACTATCCGGGCGTCACGTTCGGTACATTTCACGCAGTCTTTTTTACAATCTTAAAGCATGCCTATCACTATTCCGCGGAAAATATCGCCCGTGAAGAAATCAAATACCAATTCATGCAGGAAATCATTGCAAAAAACAAAATTGAATGTGAAGATGAAAAAGAATTTGCCGGCGAAATCTTAAATGAGATCAGCGTCTTAAAAAACAGCGGGGCAGCGATAGAAGATTATTACCCTATCCATTGTTCCAAAGAGATTTTCCAGGAAATATACCGTGCGTACAGCTATTATATGCAGCAGAACCGGCTGCTCGATTTTGACGACATCCTTGTCTATACAGAAGAGTTGCTGGCGCAGCGGCCCGATATCCGCCGTGCGTGGCAGCAGAAATTCCAGTATTTGATGATTGATGAATTTCAGGATATCAACGCGCTGCAGTACCGTGTTGTGTGTATGCTGGCCGGCAAAGGCGCCAATTTGTTTGTCGTCGGGGACGACGACCAGGCGATCTATCGTTTCCGTGGCTCCAGGCCGGAGCTGATGCTGAATTTTCCGAAAGATTATCCGAACGCGCAGGTTGTCCGGCTCTCGGTAAACTACCGCTGCCCAAAGGAAGTCGTCCATATGGCGGGAAAGCTGATTGCCAATAACGAGCGGCGCTTTCAAAAGCAGATCGAGAGCGCCGGAAAGGAAGGGGAAGCTTTTTCCTGCAATGTGTTTGCAAATGTGCAGGAAGAAAATATGCGGATCGTAGAATGGGTGAGGCGCCATGTCCAAAGAGGGGGCAGCTATCAGCAGGTTGCCGTGCTTTACCGTACTAATTTGCAGCCGCAGGCGCTGATTGCGAAATTTATGGAGTATAACCTGCCGTTCCATACAAAAGAACGGATTCCGAGCCTGTACGAGCACTGGATCGCAAAAGATATCCTGGCGTATTTTTCGCTTGCGCGCGGCAGCCGCGCCAGAACAGACTGCCTGCGGATTATGAACCGGCCCGTACGCTATATCAGCCGGGAAAGCCTGCCCGGGCAGGCTGTGGACTTTGACGCCTGGCAGGGGTTTTATGAACAGCAGCCGTGGATTGCGGAGCGGATCGGGCAGCTGGAATGTGATTTAAGGGTTTTGTCCAGGGTTACGCCTTTTGCCGCCGTCAATTATATCCGAAAGGGCATAGGGTACGACGGGTTTTTGGAGGAATATGCCATGCGCCGCCAGATTCCGGTGGATGAGCTGTACACGGTACTCGACGAACTCCAGGAAAGTACGAAGCCGTATCGGGAATTGGAAGAATGGATGGAATTTACCGTAGAATACACGAGGCAGTTAAAGCAAAAGCAGGACTACCGGCAGCAGGCGCAGGATACCGACAGCATAGCGGTTATGACGCTCCATGGGGCAAAGGGGCTGGAATATGACCTGGTGATTATACCGGATTTGAATGAAGGGCTGGTGCCTTATAAAAAGGCAGCCCTTGCAGAGGAAATAGAAGAAGAACGCCGGATGCTGTATGTAGGAATGACCAGGGCGCGGGAAGAGCTGCGTCTTTGCTACGTAAAAACGATGCGGAACAAACAGGCAGCCCCGTCTTGTTTCCTGGCTGAAATTTTGTCATAATTTCGAAAGCTAACTATTGGTGGGCCGGCACATAGTTAGCTTTGACGACTCGTAACAAGCCCATTATGCGAGTAAGACGTTTATGGAACGACGTCATCCATTAGATCGTCAAAGCAGCGGGATGCGGCTTCGTATTCCGCGTCGTCTTCAATGTTTTCCAGGGATGGGTTGCCATCGCCGTCTTCAAAATACCGGTAGAGGTATACAATGCCGTCTTCGTTATCCGTCCCGTCTTCGTTTAGGGGCAGCAGGGCAATGTAGTTTTGTTCCTGGTCCCCGGTGTCAAAAATTGTCAGAATACGGGTCTCTACCGTAGAGCCGTCGTCCATATTTAATGTTACGAACATATCTTCCTCGTCATAGCCGGATTCCGGGGCTGGGTCGTCAGCGCGGCGGTTTGTTCCCTTTTCCATATCAATTACCTCCTAATTTAACTTGTTATTTTATAAAACAGTATTTTTTTACTGGTATTAAATTCTGATATAATTATAAAAAAACGTTTTAAAAATGTCAACTTAAAAAGAAACATTTGGCATAATAGATAAAATAAAAGAATTTGAAGAAAAAGATATACAAATGCGCTGAGTTAATGCTATAATAAACGAGGGAATAGTTGGATACAGTATTGTTTCCAGATCGATTTCCAGACAGAGGGCAGACAACAAGAGAAGGCGGAACAGATATGGAATATACAATCATTGAAGGAAATTATGCGAAAATCGGTGTATCCAAAATGGCAGAAGCTGTTTACTTTACTTTCGAGGGCGAGAAGGAACAAGCGTGCGCGATTTTGCTGTATGCGGCAAACGGCAGGCAGGTCCGGATCCCAGTTCCGGATGCCTACTGCGTCGGGGCGCTCCGTTCAGTTGGGATCAAAGGGTTGAACTGGAAAAAATATGATTATAATTATGAGATAGATGGCAAGTTGACATTTGACCAATATGCGCGTAAAATAATTGGGCGTGAGAAATGGGCTGACCAGGCGCGCTTGGAAGACGGCTATCAGGTACGCGCAGGGTTTGACTTTGCGGATTTTGACTGGCAGGGGGATCGATTTCCGGAGATACCAAGGGAGCAGATGGTCATGTATAAACTGAATGTACGCAGTTTTACCATGGATGCAGGCGCTGTTGGCAGGCGCAAAGGCACGTTTGCCGGCGTTATGGATAAGATTGGCTACTTGCGCGAACTTGGGGTTACGTCTTTGGAATTTATGCCCGTATACGAATTTGAAGAATTAATGCCAGTAGAAACCAGCCGGCAGGAAGATATCGCCGCATGGAGCGAAAATGCGAAAGAAGGATTCTCCTTAGAAACACGCAGGGAAACAAAGCCATATAAAATAAACTGCTGGGGCTACATACCGGGTGACTATTATGCGCCGAAGGCGTCTTATGCAGCCGAAGCGGAACCTTCCGTAGAGCTGAAGACACTGATCCGCGAGCTGCACAAAAACCAGATGGAATGTATTCTGGAAATGTATTTTGATGAAACGATGAACCAGAATATTGCGGTAGAAATCCTCCGCTACTGGGTGATGGAATACCATGTGGACGGGTTTCACCTGCTGGGGGCTGCGTTGCCGGTAAACGCGATGGCACAGGACTTGATTTTAAGGAGGACGAAACTGTTTGCCGCGGAGTTTCATGCGCATTTGCTGAAAAAAACAGCGTATCCTCATTTATTTGTATATAACGATGATTTTTTATATGCCGTCAGGCATCTGTTAAGCAGGGTCGACGGAAATATACTGGAACTGCTAAACCAATTAAAGCGGCAGAACCAGGTGTTTGGATTTGTGAATTTTGTAGCGGGCAATAATGGTTTTACGCTTGCGGATTTGTTTGCTTATGAGCGTAAGCACAACGAGGCAAACGGGGAAGGGAACAGGGATGGCATAGAGTGGAACTTCAGCTGCAACGGCGGCATGGAAGGCGCTACCCGCAAGCGGCATATATTGGAATACCGCAAAAAGCAGATGCGAAACGCGATTACGCTTGTTCTAATCGGGCAGGGCGTGCCGCTTATATTAGCAGGGGATGAATTCGGCAATTCGCAGCAAGGGAACAACAACTGCTATTGCCAGGACAATAAGACTGGCTGGGTGAATTGGCAGGTAAGGAAAAAACAGTCTTCGTACGCGGATTTTGTACGCAATTTAATTGCGTTTCGCAGACAGCATCCGATTTTGAGCAGCGGCCTGCCGATGCAGATGTGCGATTATGCTTCGAAGGGGTGCCCGGATTTGTCTTATCACGGGGAGAACGCTTGGATATTAACGCCAAACCAGTATCCGCAGGCGATCGGCATCTTGTATTGCGGCGCATATGCAAAATGTGCGGACGGTACAGAGGATGACTATATTTATATCGGTTTGAACTTTTCAATCAGCGGGCAAAGCCTTGCATTGCCAAACCTGCCTAAGAAGGTGAAGTGGCATTTAGTTGTCAATACCGCGGATAAAGAGGAGCCTTTCCGAAATGAGCCGCTGGAAATAGAAGAAAAAGCAAAAATCGAGATACCGCTGCAGTCCGTCATGATTTTAATTGGGAAATAATGTATTTTGAAAATAATGTTTAGTGTAAGGGGCGGCAGAAAATGGGATTGATGCGCAACGCAGCAATGCATATAAAAACAATTGACCATCATAGAAAGCTGGTAAGGCAAGGGTGTTTTAAGCTCGGGCTGTACTGGCAGGGCTTGACCCACGATTTATCGAAATATACCTGGCCGGAACTGCGTATCGGCATCCGATATTATAGGGAAGGCCAAAGCCCGCATAATGGCGAGCGCGAGGCGGTCGGCTATTCTACCGCGTGGCTGCACCACAAAGGGCGCAATAAGCATCATGCGGAGTACTGGACAGATTATACGCCGGGGCCGGAAGACCGCCATATTGCCGGTATGAAAATGCCGGTAAAGTATGTAGTCGAAATGTTTGTAGACCGTATTAGCGCTTCCAAAAATTACCGCGGAAGTCAATATAAAGATTCTGATGCGCTAGAATACTATGAAAGGCGCAAAGACCATATGATCGTCCACGAAACGACCAGAAAACAGCTGGAATTTTTGCTCCATATGTTGGCGAATGAAGGAGAAGACGCAACCTTTGCCTATATTCGCCGTAAAATCCTAAGAAATAACCATATGGAGCAAATTCAACATATCCTCCGGAAGCGGGGTAGAAAAACGTAGCACTTGTCCATTTACAGGATGGACGAATTCCAGATTCCCGGCGTGCAAAGCCTGTCTTTGCAGCTGGGAATTTATTTTGCCATAATTTTCATTATATAAAAAATCTCCGACCAGAGGGTGTCCAAGATAACGCATATGCACTCTGATCTGGGGGGGGCGCCCGGGCTCTAGCTGTAGCTTTAAAAATGACAGCCCGTTTTTGCAGGCGAGTGTCTCATAGTGCGTAACTGCGCGTTCGCCCGATTGGAAATTTACGGTCCGCTCGATGGTTGAACCTTCTTTACGGGCGATTGGAGCGTTGATCGTGCCTTGTTTTTGCGTGCATCCTTGTACAATCGCATAATACGTACGGTGTATCTGGCGGTTTCGCATTTGGCTATATAAGATACAGCTGCTGTATGGATTTTTGGCAATCAGCGTCAGCCCGCTTGTATCCTTGTCCAGGCGGTTAATACAGCGGAAAGGGTATTGCTCCCGGCGCTGCCTGGCGTGCCATGCAACTGCGTTTGCCAGCGTATGCCCGTAATGGGCGATCGACGGATGGATGGGCATATCTGCAGGCTTATCTGCAACAAGGATATCGTCATCTTCGTAAAGTACGGAAAATGGCAGTTTTGCCGGCAAGATTTTTTGTGATTCCGGTATTTCTGTTTCGACAAGCCGTATCGTAAGGTTATCATGCTCCTTTAATTCATGATTTATATAAACCCACTCATTATTTACTACGATTCCGGCCTCTGTTTTTTTTAGGTGCGTAATCAGGTTTCGCGAGTATTTTTTTTTCTTCAGGAATTGTAGGACGCTTGTACCCACGTCCGAAGTGTCGACTGTGTAATTTAATATTCGTTCCATAACTGCTATTCTACACCAAAATCAGAAAATTGGAAAGGCACGAAGCGCTGCCGGCGACATAGAATATAAGAAAGCGGCTTTGAGGGATAAGGGTTTGAAGACTTTTTTACCGCCTTTGGGGATACAGGAGGAGAAAAAAGTTCTGCAGCAAATGCAGGAAGGGAGCCTTGAGGCCCGGAATACGCTGATCGTGCACAATATGCGCCTGGTGGCGCACATTGCAAAAAAATACCAGAACTCAGATGAAGATATGGAGGAAATGATATCTATCGGCACAATCGGACTGATTAAGGCTGTGATGACGTTTCATCCGGAAAAAGGTTCGCGCCTGTCTACGTATGCTGCCAGATGTATCGACAACGAGCTGTTGATGCATCTACGCAACCGCAGGAAAATTTCGCGCGAAGTATCCATATATGAACCAATCGGGACTGACAAGGAAGGCAACCAGATTAATTTTATGGATATTATCGAAAGCGAAGAGCCGGATGTCGTGGAACGTATGGATAAAGACGGCAAGATCAGCCGTCTGCAAGAGCTCTTGCCCCAGATTTTGACCGAACGGGAACAAGAGATTATTGTCTTGCGCTACGGGCTAATGGACGATATGCCGGTGACACAAAGGCAGATTGCAGGAAAGCTTGGCATTTCAAGGTCTTATGTCAGCCGGATCGAAAAAAGGGCGTTGAATAAACTACGGGAGAAGATTGAGCAGGGTAGTATGTATAGGAAAGAACATTCCACCGGCCTATTGAAAATCAGGGTTATGCGGCGAAGCGGCGCCGGATGAGAGGATGTTTTCCCTGCGCCAGCTCTGCATACGAAAAGCAAGAAGTGAGAAATATTATGCTTTTTGCTTTTTCGTATCTATATAGCCGTTTTTCTTTGCCTGCGCATAGCGGAAATATAGGGGCAAAATTAAAAAAAGTGCTTTTCCAATGTTTGGGTTTGTGATATAATAACTAATATCTTTCATCTTTTATATTAATAATTTATTTTAAAATCTTATGCGTTGTATCAATTTTTTATATCCTACTATTATTTATATCTTGTAGCTGGCGGGCGTGCCCTGCCAATGTCCTATTGATTTGTTTCATATCGTTTTTTTATATCTTAGCTTATCTTATCTTATAGCTGCCAGGCGCCGCGCCCTACTGATGTCTTTTAAATTCCAGAACGTAAAATATGGAAACAAATATGGAAACAATTCAGAAATGATAAAAATATGTATAAATAGGAGGTTTTGATTGTATAGTATCGTATCAACAGCAATTATCCACGGGATTAGCAGCCTGCCGGTGCAAGTGGAGGCGGATGTCAGCAACGGGCCGCCGATGTTTGAAATGGTTGGGTTTTTGGCTTCCGAAGTAAAGGAGGCCAGGGAGCGTGTGCGTACCGCGCTGCGCAATTGTGGCTATTGCCTTCCGGCAAAACGGATTACGGTAAATCTGTCGCCGGCAAATATCCGAAAAACGGGTTCGGCGTTCGACCTTCCGGTAGCAGTCGCCGTACTCGGGGCGTTGGGGGTGCTGCGGGCGGAACAGCTAAACAAGCTGCTGATTGTCGGCGAGGTTGGGCTAAATGGGCGGATCCATCCGATTGAAGGGGTGCTGCCAATTGTGGCAGAGGCAAGGCATCAAGGGTTTGAACGTTGTATGGTCCCAGAGCAAAATAGTACAGAAGCGCGTATTATAAAAGACGTGCAGGTTGTTGCCGTAAGGCATTTAATGGATGTGGTTGCGTATTTAAACCAGGGAGAAACGCCAAAAGAAAGCGGCGGCATTGCATCCGGCGGGGATGCTAGCGTCGGAGGCCCTAAGGAGGGACGGCTGGACTTCTCGCAGGTCAACGGCATGCGCATGGTGCGGCGCGCAAGTGAAATCGCGGCTGCCGGCATGCATAATTTTTTGATGATCGGCCCGCCAGGCGCGGGAAAAACGATGGTGGCAAGGCGTATTCCTACGATCTTGCCGCCTATGGATGGACAGGAGCAGTTGGAAGTCACGAAAATATACAGTGTCAGCGGCATGCTGCAAGACGGCCGCTTGGTGGAGGAGCGTCCATTCCGCAGCCCGCATCATACGATTACGCCGCAAGGGCTAGCGGGCGGGGGAAATGTGCCAAAGCCGGGCGAGATATCTTTTGCGCATAAAGGGGTGCTGTTTTTGGATGAACTGGCAGAATTTCAAAAGACGACACTGGAGCTGCTCCGCCAGCCAATGGAAGAACGTAAGATTTATTTATCGAGGCTACAAGGCAGCTATTGCTATCCGGCTGACTTTATGCTGGTAGCCGCAATGAACTCGTGTCCGTGTGGCGCATATCCGGATATGAACCGTTGCCGCTGTAGTCAGCGGGAGATCGATCGCTACTTGGGAAAAATCAGCCAGCCTTTGCTGGACCGTATTGATATCTGCGTAGAAACATTGCAGCTGACGTATGAGGAGCTAAGCGCGCAGGCGGAAAACGAAAGTTCCGATACGATCCGCCGGCGGGTCTGCAAAGCCTGGCAGATACAAAAAGAACGCTATAAAGGGTGCGGCATTCTCTTCAACAGCCGGATTCCAGTGGACAGGCTAAAGGAAGCCTGCGGCATTGCCAGGCAGGAAGAAAGCTATTTGCGGGAGGTTTATCAAAGCGTACAGTTGACCGCGCGCTCCTACCATAAGATTCTGCGCGTCGCACGGACGATCGCAGATTTGGATGGAGATGAGAAAGTCGGGGTTGCCCACCTGGCGGAGGCGGTCTGCTATAGAAGTTTTGACCGCCAGCACTGGCAGCGCTGGTAATGCCCGTAAGGATTACAGCGTCGGCCTGCTGGTAGGAGCCGCAAGGGATACAGCATCCATTGCTGAAACGCCAGAAACGTTCGCGGGAATAAATAGGGCTAAGAGGTACTACATAGGACAAAGAAAAAGAAAAAGGAGTGAACAGATTGACTGGACAACAGGGACAACAAGAGCTATCAGACCAAAAATATACATACTGGCTTGCCGCGCAGGGGCTTGCCGGCCGGGCGCTGCGACAACTGTTTGCCGTTTATCAGAGCGCGCAGGAGATATACGGGCAAAACAGCGGGCAACTGGAAAAGGTGCCAGGGCTTTTAGAAGAAGATGTGCAGTGCCTGATAAAGAATAAGCAGTCTTGGGACTTGGATGCTGAATGGCAGAGGCTAGCGCAGCGCGGGATTTCATTTACAAGCAGAGAGGACGCGCACTATCCGGCGCAGTTTCGGGAATTGACGCAGGCGCCTTACGGCGTGTTTTACCGTGGTAAGCTGCCGGAGCCGGGGGAATTTCGCGTGGCGATCGTAGGCGCCAGGATGTGTTCCGAGTATGGCCGGAGTATCGCCAGGGAAGTTGCAAAAGAGCTGGCAAAACATGACGTGCCTATAGTCAGCGGGATGGCGCGGGGAATTGACGCGGCCGGGCATCGGGGCGCGCTGGATGGCGGCGGGGATACGTACGCGGTGTTTGGGTGCGGCGTGGATGTCTGCTATCCAGCTTACCATGGGCAGCTGTATGCGGATATTGCCGGGCATGGTGGCATACTGAGCGAATATCCGCCGGGCACAGCGCCGTTTGCCTATCATTTTCCGCAGCGGAACCGTTTAATTAGCGCGCTATCGGACGTTGTGCTTGTGGTCGAAGCCCGGGTAAAGAGCGGTTCTTTAATTACAGCAGACTATGCGCTGGAACAAGGCCGGGATGTGTACGCGCTGCCGGGGCGCATTACAGATTCTTTAAGCGGCGGGTGCAACCAGCTGATCGCACAGGGCGCGGGCGTCCTTTTATCCGTAGAAGATTTTTTAGAAAACCTGTCCGTGGAAGCAGTGCGAAAAAAGGCGTCTGGAAGAAAAAAACAGGCAAAAAAAAGGAAAAGTGAAAAAATACCTCTTGAAAAAGCAGAACTGTTGGTGTATAGTTGCCTTGGCCTTCTACCAGTGGGGATGGAAGAAATCCTATTTAAAACAGGACTGGATATGCGTACGGCAGCGCAGGTTTTAACAGCTTTACAGCAGAAAAAGCAGGTAGAAGAGATTTATAAAAACCATTATAAAATATTGACGGAATGAGTGGATTAAGGAGCAGACATGGCAAAATATCTGGTAATCGTGGAATCGCCGGCCAAGGTGAAAACGATTAAGAAATTTTTGGGGAAAAATTACGAAGTAACTGCTTCCAACGGACATGTCCGGGATCTGCCAAAGAGTCAGATGGGCATAGATGTCGAACATGATTTTGAACCCAAATATATTACAATCCGCGGAAAAGGCGAGCTGCTGGCAAAGCTGCGCAAAGAAGTGAAAAAAGCGGAGAAGATTTATCTTGCGACTGACCCGGACCGGGAGGGGGAGGCAATCTCGTGGCATTTGTCAAAAGCGTTGAAACTGGATGAAAAAAAAGATGGCAAAAAAGTTTACCGCATCAGCTTTAATGAAATTACGAAAAATGCGGTCAAGTCTTCCTTAAAAGAACCGCGGGAGATCGATATGGACCTTGTAAACGCGCAACAGGCAAGGCGTATTTTGGACCGGATCGTTGGATATACGATCAGCCCGGTATTGTGGGGCAAAGTAAAGCGGGGGCTGAGCGCAGGGCGCGTGCAGTCTGTGGCGCTACGCATTATAGCAGACCGCGAAGATGAGATCAGCGCTTTTATCCCCGAAGAATATTGGACGATCGACGCGGTTTTTAAAATTCCGGGGGAGCGTAAAAAATTAGAGGCCAAGTTTTATGGCACCGCGCAAGGGCGTATGAAAATTTCCGATGGGAAACAGGCGCAGCAGATTATAGAAGAATTAAAAAGCGCCGATTATCAGATATTAGACGTAAAAAAAAGCGAACGGACCAAAAAGGCGCCGGCTCCGTTTACTACAAGCACGTTGCAGCAAGAAGCGTCGAAAGTATTGAATTTTTCCACGCAAAAAACGATGCGGATCGCGCAGCAGCTGTATGAAGGGATTGACATCAAAGGCTCCGGCACGGTCGGGCTGATCACATACCTTAGAACGGATTCCGTACGTATTTCCGATGAAGCGGCCGCACAGGCGCAGGAATATATTTCAAGCAATTATGGGGAGGAATATGTCGCGGCGCCGGTAGCGGCAAAGAAAAAAACAGGAAAGATACAGGATGCGCATGAAGCGATCCGTCCGACGGATATCAAAAGGCTGCCGGTAGAAGTCAAAGAATCCCTTTCCAGGGACCAGTACCGGCTGTATACGCTGATCTGGAAACGATTTACGGCAAGCCGCATGAGCGGGGCGAAATACGAAACGACAAGCGTAAAAATAGGGGCCGGACAATATATCCTGACCGTCTCCGCGTCCAGAATTGTATTCGAAGGGTTTATGGCCGTATATATGAGCGATGAGGATGAAAAAGGGGAAAACAACACGCTGTTAAAATCCATTGACCAGTCCACGCAGCTGAAGCTGGAAGACGTCAGCGGGGCGCAGCATTTTACCCAGCCGCCGCCACATTATACCGAAGCCTCCCTTGTCAAAATGTTAGAAGAGCACGGCATAGGCAGGCCGAGTACTTATGCGCCGACGATTACGACGCTGCTTGCGCGCCGGTATATTTTAAAAGAAAACAAAAATTTGCATATGACGGAGCTGGGGGATGTCGTAAATTCTATTATGAAAAAAGCGTTTACGACAATTGTGGACGAAGAATTTACCGCGAATATGGAGCTGCTTTTAGATAAAGTAGAAGAAGGGGATATTAACTGGAAGGTTATTGTCCGCAACTTTTATCCAGACTTAGAGCAGGCCGTAAAAGACGCGGAAAAGAATTTAGAAAAAATAGAGATCGCAGAAGAGGAAACGGACGTTGTATGTGAATCTTGCGGGCGCAATATGGTCATCAAATATGGGCCGCACGGCAAATTTTTGGCTTGCCCGGGATTCCCGGACTGCCGCAATACGAAGCCGTACCTTGAAAAAGCTGGCGTTGTATGCCCAAAATGCGGCAAAGACGTCGTCATACGCAAAACAAAGAAAGGGCGGCGCTTTTTTGGCTGCGAAGCGGCGCCGGAATGTGATTTTATGTCCTGGCAGAAACCGTCCGCTGAAAAATGCCCAGAGTGCGGCGGCTATATGGTAGAAAAAGGGAATAAGCTGGCATGCGCGGACGCGGCCTGCGGATACGTGCGCGAGAAGCCGAAAGAGCCGGGGAATTCATAATATATTTGGAAAAGTTTTTGAAAATTCATAAATATATAAAGAAATGCGGTTGAATTATCAGAAAAGGCGTGCTATTATATATCTGAACGGCTATAAATAGGCCGTTGTTGAAGCCATTCATGAGAAAGGATCAGTCAGAATAGGAGAAAGGCGCAAATGAGTGTTCAACTGTTAGATAAAACGAGAAAGATTAACAAGCTGCTGCATAACAGCAATACGTCCAAAGTTGTTTTTAATGATATTTGTGAAGTTATGACGGATATCCTCAATTCCAATATTTTGGTGATTAGCAAAAAGGGAAAAGTGCTGGGCACCAGCCGGCTTGCGCAAATACGGGAGCTGTCAGAACTGATTATGGATGAAGTCGGCGGTTTTATAGACCCGATGCTTAACGAGCGGCTGCTTAGCATTCTTTCCACGAAGGAAAATGTCAATTTGGAAACGCTTGGGTTTGTCCAGGACATCGGGAAGTATTCGGCAATCATTACGCCAATCGACATCGCAGGTGAAAGGCTTGGGACATTATTTGTCTATTGCTGTGACAGGCAGTATGATATCGACGATATTATACTGTGTGAGTACGGGACGACGGTCGTCGGGCTGGAGATGATGCGGTCTGTAAACGAGGAAAATGAAGAAGAAAGCAGGAAGATTCAGATTGTGCGCTCTGCGATCAGCACGTTGTCTTTTTCCGAACTTGAGGCAATCATCCATATTTTTGACGAGCTGGATGGGACAGAAGGGATACTGGTGGCCAGCAAAATCGCCGACCGCGTAGGGATTACTAGGTCGGTCATTGTCAATGCCTTGCGCAAGTTTGAAAGCGCGGGTGTGATCGAATCCCGTTCATCCGGTATGAAAGGTACTTATATTAAAGTAGTCAACGACGTCGTGTTTTCGGAGCTGGAAACGATCAAGAAAAAACAAAAGAATATATAGTAGCGGCGGGATTTGCGGATGCGCAGGCGGCCCTCGCTGCAACGGCAGGATGCCGGCAAGAGCGTGAAAAGGAATTCATAACAGGCTTTATGGATTCCTTTTTCTTTTTGGCTGCGCGCTCCATAGGGTATCTGTTTTTCCAGATTTATCTATATATGGTATACATTTCAGAAAAAGAATGCCACATACAGAAAAAATATGCTTGAAAAAATTGCAGGAAACATTATAATGTATTATATATGATCTACATCAAGGAACGGAGACGGAACGAAAATATGAATTTTAGGAGGAGAAACAATGATCAGTTCAACTGCATTTGATTATATTAATATACTGGATCGCGCGGCAGATGCAAGCTGGCTTCGGGAGGCAACGATTGCGAATAATATCGCGAATGCCACGACGCCGGATTTTAAGCGTTATGACGTAGATTTCCAGTCATTGCTCCAAATGGAGCTGACAGATTCCAAGTATAACCAGAATCTGGACGAAAAAGTACATAATGCGCATCTGAACCATCTGGTGGCGACCGCGCAGCTTGATACAAGCGCCGAGTCGTTTTCTTACCGGAAAGATGAGAATAATGTCGATATCCATACGGAAAACGTAGAGCTGGCTGGCGAGCAGATTCGTTATCAGGCGCTGACCGACAGTATTACGCAGGACTTTCAACGTATGAAAGCGGCAATCAGCAAGTAGTCCCCCAAAAAATAAGAGGATCATAAAAATACAATTAAATTTGGATAAATGAAATGGAAAAATGGGAAAACATGAAATAGATAAGGAGGTTTGAAATGGGATTGTTTCAATCATTTAATATTAGTGCGTCAGGTATGACCGCACAGCAGTTTCGCGCGGATATCATCGCGGAAAATATCGCAAACTTGAATACGACCAGGACCGACCAGGGGACAACCTACAGGCGTAAGATCGTACAGTTTCAAGAAAGGGATGTAAATACCTTTGAAAAATACCTTTCGGAAAGCAAACGGCGGGGCAGCCATGTAGGAAACGGCGTAAAGGTCACTGCGGTAGGGGAAGACACATGGACGGATTTTATAATGGAATATGATCCAGCGCATCCGGACGCTGATGAAAATGGCTATGTGTCCTATCCAAATGTAAACATCGTAACGGAGATGACGGACTTGATCGACGCCAGCCGTGCGTACGAGGCAAATATTACTGCGTTTGACGCAAGCAAAGCCATTGCGCAGGCAGGGCTGCAGATTGGCAAATAAAGGCGGATGGAATGTCCATAGGATAGATGAAATAAAATAGATGAAATAGGATTAGATTAACTATAAAACAAAAACAAGACGGGAGATGAAGTCATGGATGTTACTACGATCGGCGCTGCGCAGGAGGTCTTTGAGCAGGCACAACAAAGGTTCCGGATTGCAGCGCAAGAAGATACCGAGGAGTTTGAAACAGTTTTCCAGTCGGCGCTTGGAATGATCGACGAGACAAGCGAGCTACATAATCAGGCAAATTCAGAAGTGATCCGGTTTGCGCTAGGCGAATCAGAAAATACGCATGACTTGCTGATTGCACAGGAAAAAGCAAATACGGCATTGCAGTATACCGTAGCGGTAAAAGATAAGCTGGTAGAAGCATATCGGGAAATTATGCAGATGCAGATGTAAAACGGGCTTTATCATTTTACAAATGTTAAGAAATGTCAATAGGCTTCGGCGAAATGTAGCTTTTGGTATATATAATGCTTGCTATTTTGCTGAAAACGAGTATAATTTCTTGTGAGGATTTTTTTAGACAAGCAGTCATATAACGGAGAGTGAGTAGGATGCCTGATAGAGTGAAGGAGCTGTGGGGACGTATTGTGGACTGGTGGAAACACTTTACGCGCAAACAGCAGATGATAATTGTAAGTTCAGTTCTCGTTGTAGTGCTGGCAATCGGAATATTGAGTTTCATACTGGCCCGCCCGGAGCTGGTTGTATTAAGGACATGTGAATCCGCAAAGGAAGCTGCTTCGGTACAAGAGCTTTTGGATGGGGCGGGTATTTATAATGAAGTGTCAAATAATGGGATGGTCTTTACGATTAAGAAAAAAGACCAGGCAGAGGCGACGATCCTGCTTGGTTCGAATGCGATTGCCACAGACGACAAAGAGCTGAGCGATATTTTAAACGGTAGCCTCAGTACGACGGAGGCGGATAAGAGCAAATTATATAAAGAGCATATGGAAAATAAGCTGAGCGGGGTATTGGAGTCGCTGGATAATGTAGAAAAGGCGACTGTAGTACTGGATATTCCGACTGATGACGGGACATTGATCGCACAGCAAAAAGAAAAGTCCGCGGAGATTTTTCTGTCGTTAGACGGCGAGATGGACGACGAACAGGCTGCAGGACTGGCGCGTATGGTGGCGACCGGCCTGGGCAATAAGACGACAGATAATATTTCGATTATGGACAGCAATATGAACCTGCTGTACTCCGGCGGTATGGACGGAACAACGATGGCGTCCGGCGCGTCGTATTCCCAGCTTTCGACGAGGCAGAAAATTGAAAGCCGGGTAATCAGCGCAGTAAAGAAAGTACTCTTGGGCACCGGGAATTATAAAAATGCCGAGATCGCAGTCAACCTCCCAATGAGCTTTGGAGAGACGAAGACGACTAGCAAAGAGTATTCCGTGCCGGATGGACGGGAAGAAGGTTATTTAGAATCAGACAGCACATTTGATTCAGAGACGGTTTCTGGAAACGGAGCAGTGCCAGGCACCGCGTCCAACGGGGAAGACGGCCCGAATTATGTCATTGAAGACGGCAATGAATCGACCCATACGGTGTCGGATTCAACTAGGCGCCGGTTGGTTAATGAAAAGATTACGGAGGATACAGAAAGCCATATCGGGAATATTATTGCAGAAAATGCATCGATTGGCGTTTCGTTATTGCAGCCGCGTAAATACGATGAAGATACACTCCGTAGGGAAGGCGCGCTGGAAGATATGACGTTTGACGAATACCGTGCACAGATTGAAAGCCAAGAGCGGGAAATCATGGAAGTCGGCAACGATATTATCGCCCTTGTCGCAAACGCTACCGGTATTGCGGAAGACCGAATTTCGATTGTCTCTTATGAAGAACCGGTGTTTATTCCTACAAGGAATACTGGAAGGACGCTTTCCGATTATCTTGAGATCGCGTTGGCGGTATTGATTTTTGCATTACTTGGATTTGTAGTATTTATGAGCACGAGAAAAGACAAACCGACGGAACTGGAGCCGGAGCTTTCTGTTGAAACATTGTTGCAGACAACGAAAGAAAATAATGAAGAAGATAATCTGGAAGATATCGGCTTTAAAGACAAGTCAGAAGCAAGGGTATTAATAGAAAAATTTGTAGACGAAAAACCGGAAGCAGTAGCATCTTTGCTCCGTAATTGGCTGAATGAAGACTGGGATTAGGATGCAGGGCCTGCGGGGTCAAAATGATAAAAGATTGAGGAAGAGACATGGCGGAAAAGTTAGGGGGCCTTCAGAAAGCAGCGATCCTGTTGATTGCATTGGGGCCGGAAAAATCAGCAAATATTTTTAAATATTTAAAAGAAGACGAAATCGAGGAGCTTACGCTGGAGATTGCAAATACAAGGAGTATATCCCCGCAGCTTAAAGATGATGTCGTGAATGAATTTTACCAGGTTTGCTTGGCTCAGCAATACATATCAGAAGGCGGTATCGGCTATGCGAAGGAGCTGTTAGACAAAGCGCTTGGCCAAGACCGCGCGGAGCAGGTTATTACCAAACTGACTGCTTCTTTGCAGGTGCGTCCATTCGAATTTGTACGAAAGACGGATCCTACGCAGGTGCTGAACTTTATCCAGGACGAACACCCGCAGACGATAGCCATGATATTGTCTTATTTGTCTCCGAACCAGGCGTCTTTGATTATTGGGTCTTTGGAGCCGGAAAAACAGGCGGATGTTGCTAAGCGTATCGCGTTGATGGACCGTACTTCGCCGGACGTTATCAAAGAAGTAGAAAGCGTGCTGGAACGCAAGCTAGCGTCTTTGGCAAACCAGGATTATACAATTGTCGGCGGCGTAGACGCGATTGTCAATATTTTGAATACGGTAGACCGCAGTACAGAAAAGCATATTATGGAAACGCTGGAAGTGGAAGAACCAGAACTGGCAGACGAGATTCGCAAAAAGATGTTCGTGTTCGAGGATATCCTTCTGCTGGACGACCGCGCGATTCAGCGTGTGCTGCGTGACGTTGAAAACAGCGACCTTGCGATTGCGCTGAAAGGCTCCAACGACGAAGTAAAAGGAGCGATATTGCGCAACTTGTCCAAACGTCTTGCTGCTATGATCGAGGAAGATATGGAATACATGGGCCCAGTACGTATGAAAGACGTAGAAGAGGCGCAGCAGAAGATTGTTGCTGTTATCCGTAAGCTAGAAGATTCGGCTGAAATCGTTATCTCAAGAGGTGGAGGTGACGAAATCGTTGTCTAATTTATATAAAGCAGGGATAAACCGCAGAAAAGAAGATTATTTCACCCGTATTATAGATAATAATGAAATTGTGGAACAAAAGCTGAGTGCGCTGTCGGTAAATAACAGCGTGCTCCCGGCGCAAGTGGAGGTCGCGCCGGAGCTAGAAATTGATTATGTCGAACAGGCAAAGGAAGAAGCCGCGCAGATTGTCGCACAGGCGACTTCCCAGGCAGAGGGGATTCTAAAAAAAGCTGTCCAGGAGGCGGAAAATTTAAAACAGACGGCGAAAAAAGAAGCGACGGACAAAGGCTATGCACAGGGGATGGCGCAGGCAAAAACCAAAGAGGACAAAATGAAAAAGGAGCTTGACGCTTTGCGCAAGCAGCATGAGAAAGAATACGCGGCGAGGCTGGGCCGGATGGAAGAAGAACTGATGCAGGTTGTAGTTGAAGTGTTCGACAAAGTGCTCCATACAGATTTTTCAAGGCAGCAGGCAATTTTGATGCATTTGATCCGTAGTACGGTTTCGAACATTAAAAACAGCAATACGTTTCGCCTGCGTGTTAGCCAGGAAGACTATGAGGCAGTATCTGGCCATAAAGAAGAGATCATTCAAAAGATCGGTAAAGAAGCAGCGCTTGACATTATTATGGATGATTCTGTCAGCCAAGGGCAGTGTACGATTGATACAGATGAAGGCCTGTTTGACTGCGGCTTGGACGTACAGTTTCAAAATCTTGTCAGAGATTTAAAAGCGTTATCTTGTATGGACGAATAAATTTGAAATCCTACGCATTGTATCGCCTTATGGAGGATTAAAAAGCGTTATCCTGTATCGATGAAAAAACAGCTGAGGGATGAATTGTGGATCAAAAATATAAAAAATATCTTCCGTTACTGGACAAAACATATTTTAATCGGTATGGCAAGGTCGCAAAAGTAGTGGGGCTTACGATTGAGTCGCTCGGACCGGACGCAAAGCTGAATGATCTGTGCAAGATACTGATTGACAGGGAAACTAATACATACGTCATGGCAGAGGTAGTCGGGTTTCGGGATAAATGCCTCTTATTGATGCCATTTGAAAGCATAGAAGGCATTGGAGTTGGATGTATCGTAGAAAATACGGGACATCCTTTGTCTGTTTTAGTTGGGGATGAGATTCTCGGTCATACGCTGGACGGCCTTGGGCGGCCGACAGATACGGACAGGCTGACGCTAACAAAAGAATATCCGGTAGAAGCCATGCCGCCGGATCCAATGGCGCGCGTGATTATCCGCGATATACTGCCTTTGGGCGTGAAAGCGGTAGACGGGCTGATTACGGTCGGCAAAGGGCAGCGTATCGGAATTTTTGCGGGTTCCGGGGTCGGCAAAAGTACGTTGATGGGCATGTTTGCACGTAATACGAAGGCAGATATTAACGTTATCGCGCTGATTGGGGAGCGTGGGCGTGAAGTACGCGAATTTATAGAAAACGATATGGGCGAAGAAGGGATGAAACGTTCTGTCGTAGTGGTAGCTACTTCTGATAAGCCGGCGCTGATCAGAAATAAAGCGGCGAAGACAGCGACCGCAATTGCAGAGTATTTCAGGGACCAGGGCCGGGATGTGCTGCTAATGATGGATTCTTTGACGCGTTTTTGCATGGCGCAGCGTGAAATCGGGCTGGCGTCCGGGGAGCCGCCAGTAACGAGGGGGTATCCGCCGAGTATTTATTCTGAGATGCCGAAATTACTGGAGCGTGCGGGAAATTCAGATAAGGGTTCTATTACCGGTTTATATACCGTATTAGTAGATGGAGATGATTTTAATGAACCGATTACAGATACGGCGCGTAGTATCTTGGACGGACATATTGTGCTTTCTAGAAAGCTTGGGCATAAGAACCATTACCCGGCGATTGACGTGCTGGCAAGCATTTCCCGTTGTATGAGCGCGATCGCAAACAAAAAGCACAAAGACGCAGCGGGCAGGCTGCGCAACGTACTTGGTACGTATGATGAAGCGGAAGACCTGATTAATATTGGCGCATATAAAAGCGGTTCCAACGCAGAGATTGATTATGCGATCCAAAAAATCGGGAGCGTCAACCAGTTCTTGATGCAAGATACGATGGAAAAGTTTTCGTTTGAAGAGATTATGCAGCGTCTGGAGGCAATTTTTGCAGATTGAGCATACGTGCGTGATAGGGAAGAGGAAAGAAAATGGCGAAGTTTGTTTTTGAAATGCAAAGCATCTTGAATGTAAAAACAAAACTGGAAGATCAGGCAAAGATTGCGTTTAGCCAGGCGAATATGAAACTGAAAAAAGAAGAGGCTGTTTTGCAGGGGCTGATTATGCAGCGCGCGAAATATGAAAAGCGCGCCGTAGAACTGGTAAATGGTACGATCAGCCTGCGGGATATCCGGGAAAACAAACAGTCCATCGATGTTATGAAATCCAGAATCCGCGCGCAGATGCTGGTTGTGCGTGCCGCGGAAAAAAAGGTAGAGGCGGCGCGTCTGAAATTAAACGAAGTGATGATCGAGCGTAAAACGTTTGAAAAACTGAAAGAACACGCATTTGAAGAATTCAAACAAGAAATAGCCAGTGAAGAAAACCAGGCAATTAACGAGCTCGTCAGTTATACTTATCACCAGGCGACAGAATAAATATACAGGAGGACAGCGATATGCCAGAAGAAGCGATGGAAGGACAAGAGTCCAAAGCAGAAGCCAAGGCAAGGAAAAAAGAAGAAAAACGCAAAAAAAAGATGGAAAAAAAAGCTGCCAAAGAAAACGAGGCTGTGGAAGAAGAACAGGAGACTGTCGGTGGAAAACTCGTTGTGGCGCTGGCGACAATTGTCATCATTGCGATCTGGCTGGGTATTTTGGCGCTGCTGGTTCGGCTGGATGTAGGAGGATTTGGCTCTACGGTACTGTATCCGATTTTAAAAGACGTGCCATATGTGAACAAAATTTTGCCGGAGGTCAAGGCGGAGGGGGATGGGGAAGACCCTGCCTATCCGTACAAAAACCTAGATGAGGCAATTGCGCAGATTAAACTGTTGGAAAGCCAGTTGGCGGATGCAAAAAAAACAGGCAAGGACAGGCGCAGCCAGATTGAAGATTTAGAGTCACAGGTGCGTAAGCTGCAAAAATACCGGGAAAACGCGGCTGAACTGGAACGCCAGAAACAGGAGTTTTATGAAGAGGTCGTATTTTCAGATGACGCGCCGGATATTTCGGAATACCAGAAATATTATGAGATGATAGCCCCGGATAATGCCGAGGTATTATATAAAGAAGTCGTAGAACAAGAACAGTACGACGCAAAGGTAGAAGATTTTATCAAAACGTATTCTTCTACCGGTATGAAGCCAAAAGAAGCGGCGGCTATCTTTGAAACAATGACGGATAACTTACAGCTTGTAAAACGGATACTAGAGAAGATGTCTTCCGCCGACCGGGGCGATATCCTGGCTTCGATGACGAATAAGGAGACGGCGGCGAAGCTGACCGAAATGTTGGAGCCGAGCAAGCGTTAAGCGGGGTACGATATAATCTGCCGGTAGGCAGTTTATATAAGCGCCTTACCAGGCGTAAGACGCAAAGAAAGCCTGAATTAGTTTCTCTAAAAATAAAAAAGTTTAGAAAAATTTTATACCAGGTACAAAATTCAAAATAATAAAGATTTGAATAAGTTTATACCAGGTACGAAATTCAAGACAGAATCAAATTCAGGATCAAAGTTCAAGAAAGGAGGCAACCGATGCCAGCAATTCAATTTTTATCCGCTTCTGCCCAGGCGAAAGCAGCGCCTGCCAGTAAAGCGGAGACGAATACGGCGAAACCGGATGGCGTCCAGGCGGCATTTTCCAGTTATATGCGCCAGTCGTCTTTCAACGGGGCGCAAATGGCAAAACAGCAGACCGCCAGCGCCGTAGAAACACAAAAAACGCCGAATAGCAAAAACAGCAATGTACAGCAGGATTTTGAGCAAAGCCAGACAAAAGCTTCTGTACAGGCAGGAAAAATCAACAATGCGGACAATACGGGGCAGAATATGGATGCTAAAGCGGCGGACGAGGTGGATGAAGCGCTCCAAGAAGCGGTAGAAACGGTCAAAGACCTAATAAAAGAAGAATTGGGTGTAGACGACCAACAGTTAGAAGACGCTATGGAACTGCTTGGAATGGCGCAGACGGATTTGTTAATCCCACAGCAGCTGACCGCGCTTGCCGTGGAGCTGACGGGCAGCCAGGACGCTGGGATGATGCTGTTTTCAGAAGGGTTTCAGAACGTGCTGCAGCAGGTATCTATCGTGACTGAGGACTTACTGCAAGACCTTGGCATAACAATGGAACAACTGATGGAACAGGTTAGCCAAGCAACGTCTGTAGAACAGCCGGATACTGCCGATGTACAGC
>CASUON010000007.1 GCA_949457475.1 uncultured Lachnospiraceae bacterium | reverse complement strand
AACTCTTCATACATCGTCTCGCCGCTGGTATCCGCATTGCTAAAATATACAGGATAAGGCGTCCCTTCCGCCCACGCCCTGCCTTTCTCAACTGCTCCATCCGCCGAGCCGCAATAATCTATCCCATAGTCCATACTTGCCAGCAAATCTTCCGCTATCCCGCAAAAGGTCAGCATGCTGCCCTTTTCCAGTTTTGGAAAAAATATCTCGCGGTTTTGGCCCAAAATAGCGCTTAACATGCAAATCTGCCCCGATTCTTGTGGACTTACAAAATAGCGTTTTATATCTGACGGCGCCGATAAAGGCTGGTGTAAAGCAATGCGCCTTAAAAATCCGTCTGCAAGAGACCCATTTGAAAATGCTACGTTAGCAAAACGGGCTGTAGATACTTTCAAAACATCCGAATAAGAGAAAATCAGATCCTCCATAATACGTTTACTCGCCCCCATAATATTCACCGGATTTGCCGCCTTATCCGTAGACACGCAAAAATAGATATCCGGAGGGTTCTGCGACAGCAAATCAAGCAGTAATTTTGCATTGATTACATTATTACGCAGCAATGCCTCCACACTATAAATATCCTTTTCAGAACGAACGTGTTTATGTGCGGAAAAATTGGCCACAATATCAAAACCAGCGTTCCCTCCCACACGTTTATGATTCCCAAACATCCGCCTAAATGTAACGCTGCTGTAATCAATCGGATACGGCAGGTAAACAGGAGGTACGGGCAAACCGGATGAACGCAGCCCCCTCGTCAGCTCCGTAAGCGCATTCTCATTTGTATCAACAATAACAAGTTCGAAAGGGCGAAACGGCAAAAGAGCATGGATAAAATTTGAGCCGATAGACCCCGCCCCACCGATCACGAGCACAGACTTATCTGCTATCGCAACCTTTAACTTATCGTTATTCGACAAAACATCTGCGGTAAACATAGATGTAGAACGTTTCGTTACATATTTATTTATAAAATCATTCAGATAAAACATAGCATCTGGCCTTCCTGTATTGGCATTTGTTTTTCTTCCCTATAAACATTATGGTACTACTGGTTCATAAAATGTATCAGGATGCTTTGGATCAAACGCTTCATTTGCCCATATGACAGTGACAAGGTTTTCTGTCTCGCTCAGGTTCGTAATATTGTGCGTATATCCCGGTATCATTTGAACCGCGCGCATCTGCTCGCCGGTAACTTCGAATTCAATTACAGGGTACATATGACCCGTTTCTGGGTTGATTCCGATCTTTCTTTCCCGTATTAAACCATGTCCCGAAACAACAACAAAAATTTCCCATTTACTGTTATGCCAATGTTCCCCGCGCGTCACCCTCGGCTTTGCTACGTTGACGGATATCTGCCCGCAATGAACCGTCCGTATTAGTTCCGTAAAAATCCCCCGATCGTCTGCATTTGATGTAAAGTAATAAGCCATTTGTTCCTCGGGCAAATACGAAAGATATGTGGAATACAGTTTTTTCGCAAAGGAATTCGCTGGACTCTGCGGCATCAAGCGCGTCCGCGGCATATTTCTAAACGACTGGAGCAGCCCCACAATTTCCCCAAGGCTCGCCCGATAGGTCAAGGTCGCATAACAATATTTTCCACCTTCCGTAGGTACCGTTTTTAACCCGTCATATTCGCAGTGGTGCTCTTTTCCTTCCAATGCGTCCAAGATCTCACTGACCAGGTCATCAATATAAAGCAACTCCAATTCCATACCTGGTTCGTTGACCGTATACGCCAGATCATTTGCAATCGCGTTGCAAAATGTAGCAATTGCAGAATTGTAATTTGGCCTGCACCACTTGCCAAACAGATTCGGGAAACGATAAACCAATACCTTTGCCCCAGTTTGCTTGGAATACTGGAAAAGTAATCCTTCCGCTGCCAGCTTGCTTTTTCCATACTCCGAACTGGCAAAGCGTCCGGCCAGGCTTGCCTGCGAAGAACTAGACAGCATTACCGGGCATAAATTGCCGCATTTTTTAAGTGTCTCAAGCAACGTGGACGTAAATCCAAAATTACACGCCATATATTCCCCTACGTCTTTTGGACGGCTTGCCCCGGCAAGATGGAACACAAAATCCGCCCTGCTGCAGGCGTATTCCAATTCTTCCTTTGTAGAATGCCTATGCACGCCATATACCTCCGTAATGCAAAGGTTCGGCCTTGTCTGATTTTTCCCGTCCCTGATCTGCCTTAGGTTCCATAAAAGGTTGCTGCCCACAAATCCATTGGAACCTGTCACCAATATCCTCATTTTCGAACCGCCTCAAGCTGCTTTTTTACATAATCGGCTGTCATTAGTTTCTCTATCGTACCTTCTACATCAAGAATCTTGGTATTATGGGAAGTATACGATCCATCGGATTGCGTGAGTACCTTCCCTTCTACAAAATACTTGTCATAATTCAAATCCCTGTTATCTGCGCTTATACGGTAATACTTCCCCATGTCCTCCGATCTGAGCGTTTCCTCTCTGGTCATGAGCGTTTCATATAGCTTCTCTGCGTGCCTTGTCCCAATGACCTTAACCCCGGTATCTCCAAACAGCTTTTGGACGGCCTCCGCAAGCGTTCCTATTGTACATGCATCTGATTTCTGGATAAACAAATCCCCTGGGTTCGCATGCGCAAAAGCAAACTTTACAAGCTCCACCGCCTCGTCCAGATTCATCAAAAACCTCGTCATGTCCGGATTCGTTATGGTGACAGGGTCGCCGTGCTTAATCTGATCAATAAACAACGGGATTACCGACCCCCGGCTGCACATCACATTTCCATATCTGGTGCAGCAGATCACAGTATTCCCACGCTCCGCAGCCACTCTCGCGTTTGCTTTCACTACATGCTCCATCATAGCCTTGGAGACCCCCATGGCGTTTATCGGATAGGCGGCTTTATCAGTGCTTAGGCACACGACTTTTTTGACGCCAGCCTCTATCGCCGCGCAAAGGACATTGTTCGTCCCTTCTATATTTGTCTGTACTGCTTCCATTGGGAAAAATTCACACGATGGAACCTGCTTTAATGCCGCTGCGTGGAAAATGTAATCTACACCGTTTATGGCATCGCGTACTGCCCTGATATCCCGGACATTTCCAATGTAGAACTTGACTTTTTCAGCCGCATCCGCATCATAGGCCTGCAGTTCATGCCTCATATCATCCTGCTTCTTCTCATCACGGGAAAAAACACGGATCTGACCAATATCTGTATGTAGGAAATTCCTCAATACCGTATGGCCAAAAGAACCTGTCCCGCCTGTAATCAATAATGTCTTTCCGCAAAAGCTGTTGTCCATGCTTTTATCCCCCCGTTATGGAATTATTTAGAATGCATTCTGGCTATGATGCTTCTTCCTTTGTACGATAGCAATATCCCTGCCCTGCCCAAATACAATGCTATCGTTTGGTACATCCGTATTGATAACATAACTGTTTGCTGACATAACCACATTGTCTCCAATGCGGGAGTCACCAACAATTTTTGAATTCGACAGCATTGTTACATTTTTACCAATAGTCGGATAGCACAATTTTCCGTCACTCCAATTTCCTCCTACAGTACATCCTTGTGTAAACATAAACCGGTCTCCATACACCGCCCTTCCCATAACGGCTCCAACCGGATGTTCGCACGACCAATGTAACGGCAGATTTATTTCATAATACAAGTCTACAGCATTCAACATCTTGTTCAAATAATAAATTTTATCAGGCGCTTCTCCTACCCCGCATTCCTTATAGCATTCCCTTGCAAGGCAATAAAGGAAAATGCAATACATTACACTATTATATGGATTCACATTGCCTTCAAAATATTTATTCTTAAATGCGCAAATACTTTCCTTCGTTTTTCTTTCCGCCTCAGGCAATGCTTTTTTTATGACATTCACCCCCCCATTCGTTAAAAAAAATATATTGCTTAACTGAAACAATACGATATCTTCCAATTCATTTATTTTCTCTGTATTCTCTGTTCTTTTCATCTTTCTATTTTTTATCTTTCTATTTTTTATCTTTCTACTTTTTATCTTTCTATTGTTTTATCTTTCTACTTTTTATCTTTCTATTGTTTTATCTTTCTTTTACTTTTATCTTTCTATTGTTTCATCTTTCTATTTTTCCTGTCCTTTATTTACGCACCATACAACATTTTTTTTCGTCCTTGTTCCTATGAACGTTTTCCACTCTTTTATTCCTTTTACGCACCCTCTTCATCGCTTTTAACAGGATTTCCCCAAAAGACAACGCCTCATTCGGATGACCCTCTGGAAGTTTGTATTTTAAAATCTGCTCATCAAAATATTCCCTGCTTATTCCCTGCGCCCTTTTTATTTCTTTATATATGTCTTGATCCGATAACTGCAGTGAAATATTGACAATATTGCATTTCAGGTCGCACTTTTGACTTTCTTCAATTCCGCCCGCATAAAGTTTGTGTTTCACATCGTTTGTCGTAAATACAATAAATGGTTTTCTGTAAACCATTACCATACTAATTGCTGTTGATAAGTGTGTCACAACTAGCCGCGCCCGATAGAGCAGCTCATTCGTCTTAAATTGAATAATCTTCATTCCTCGGTAACATTCTGCATGCAACGCATAATCCGCTTTCGGGTGCGCGGCAATAACGACCGGCATATGCATCTGATCGGAAATTCTATGCAGGAAGGATTCCACCTCCCGGTAATACCTGTCCGCATCAATATGTATCCCGGCTTTCAACCCGTCAGGGTGATATGGCAAATATTCATCTATAAATACAATATAATCTTCCGGAAGGTCAGACATATCCCCTTCGCATGTATGTGACAGCACCCTAATACATTCGTTATAATCAATCGTATTCGTAAGTTCTACTACGGTATATTTATCATACAGTATATTTTGAAGTTTCCGTTTCTCATCCCCGGCTCCATATGTAATAACAGCATCTGCCATGCGAATAAAAAGGCTCTTCTTTGGAATCCTGAATAAAACGGCATTCTTTACCCGGTGCCAAGACCAGTTTGTCCAATAACTTTTTTTCGCCATCCGTGCAGCACTTCGTGGACATACATAATCCACATTGCAGATAAATCCATACAGATGGCTTGCAATCACTCTAAAAACCCAGATATATTCCGCCGTAAGCTGAAATGTACTCCATATAAAGGTGTTTTTATCCAGCTTTTTTATATAATCCTGAAACTCTTTTCGACTTTGAAAACAATAATTATGAATTCCAGCCTTATCTTCAATTTCACTTCTGCCCACACTGTGAAATTCCGAAATTACTTTGGATAAATCACATACATCAATCTGATACCCGTGATCTAACAACGTCTGGAAATCGTATCTTCTTGCATATGTCACCACCGGATGTACTTCAAATAAAATAACGACTCGTTTTTCCATTCTTCCATTCCCCTGCCAGCAGCTGTTTTATACTTTACAAGCTTACTGCTATTTATTAAGCAAAAAGACCTCCAAATCTAAATATTTTCTCGAATCTCCCGAAAAGCATCCTTTTTCTCAAACAAATGCCACGCAATCACTTCCATCAGCTCCAAATCATTCTCATGGTCTAAATCAAGCACCCCGGTATCATACATTTCCACGATCTCCGTATACCCATCCAAAACCCCCTTCCCTTCATACAAAAACTGGGGCCTGTAGGCATAAATAGACGCGTTCATGTCAAAGACTTCCGGTGCCTGCTGCCTTGCCGTATAACTGGATCCTATGACTTTTTTAACCCCCTTCCCATCCCTCCTGACCTGGTTGAAATAGGGGTTCCTTCTTGCGGCTGCTACTGTAGTTACGACATCCGCCTGCTTTTCCACCTGCAACGCAACCACTTTCTCCAGGTCGCATACGGTACGTAGCGGCGATGTAACGTCCAGGTCGACCACCATGCCATAACACGCCCCATGCCTCGCCTGCATCTTCTGTAAACAATCTCGGATGACTTCTATTTTTCCGACCCTATCCCCTGAAAGGCTTTCCCCACGCCTAATCTGCTCCACCGGGACCATACCATTCTTGGAAACCAGCTCTAACAGCTCTTTGCTATCTGAGTTAACAACAATGTCATACTGGAATTCGGGGTGCTTTTTTATATACAGGTCAATTGCCGACACCGTGTAATAGGCCAGCGGCTTCCCACAAAACCCCCTCAGATTCTTATTTTTTATCCCTTTGGAACCAGCCCTTGCGCATATTGTAAACAAAATTTTCATACGTCCCTCCCACCTGGCAGCCTCCCCTGCGTAAGCTCCAATACCCTGGCGCTATGCAGCAGGCTGTCTTCTGGCGGTGCCGCTCCAGACACCATATCCAAGAAATGCCCAAGCTCCCGCTGCTGGTAGTCGTCCCGCCCTTCCTGGAAGTCGAATACTTCCCCGGACACCAGGTAGGATACCCTGCAGTTTACAAGGTCGCAGATAACCGTATCATCCCTCATATACAGCTCAACCTGGCGGGTCGCCTTCCTCCCAAAATAGTCCAGGTGGAGCTCCACCGCCTTGTCTGCATAGTCTGCGATGTAGGCTGCATAGTCGTCGCTGTCAACCTCCAGGGGGGACTTCTTCCCAACCAGGCTGCATACCTTCTGCGGCCATCCAAACAGGTAGACCAGGTAGTCCCACTCATGGACCAGGTCGATGCTCACACCGCCGCCCAGGCTTTTGTGGGCGCTATATGTGGCCCGGTAGTCCTGCCCGGGCCTCCACTCTGGCAGGTAGCTGGATGAAATGCCGCGCACAGACAGCACCTCTTGCGGTGCAATATTCCTTTTGACATACTGGATGACCGCATGGTACCGTAGTGGGCAAGCGACATAATACGCCGACCCCCTATGCCTTTCAAACTCCCTAAGCTGTGCCAGCTGGTGCACGCACGCTACTGGTTTTTCAATAAAAAAATGCCTCCCCCTATTGTGGAACCTGCGTAATGTATCCAGGTGCACCGCCGTCGGGTTGGTGATAAATACAGCGTCATAGCTGCGAGGCACCCCATCGTCCAAACAAAACATATGGTCGACCCCTTCCTCCGCAGGCGCCCCGGATGAATGCCGGAATGCGTCCACCGCAAGCTGGATCCCCCTACGTGCACAGACTGCCCTAAGGTTCCTAATATGCCGCCTCGCAATAGAGCCGACCCCTACAAAACAAACGTTAAGATTCTGCATTTTTCACACTCCAATCGCGTTGGCCAAATATAACATCCTGCATTTTTTCACACCCCAATCGTGTCGATCAAATGCAGGACTTTTTTGTCCTGCTCAAATCCATACCCTGGCCCCCGGCCTTCTTCAACCGCCTTGAAAAAAGCCCTTATCTCCTCCCGGTAGGCATCTTCGACGATAAAATCCGCATACCCTTCACAGTGCCCTGCCTTTTCATACAGCTGCACAGGCACGAGTGCACCCGACCCCGCATCGTACTCGGCCAGGCTGCCCGGGGTCCCCTCCCATGTAATATAGCCGCCGTCTGTATATGCCTCAAACCTCCTGGCCGCATAGGGCGATACGACATCTACTGCAAGCACCCCCTGGCAGCCATTCACGTGGGCGGCCTGGAGCATATAGCTGTCAGGGTACGAAACCTCCAGGCCTGACAGCTTGGCGGGCCATACATGCGTTTGCCCGATTTCCCCAAAAGCCTGCACAAGCCAGGGCAGTTCAACTGCAAAAATCTCCCGGCAGCCGCTGGAGCGCCTGTCGCTTACAAAAAAGTCCCTGTAGCTTTCCCAGGGGTGCCAGTCTGGGAGGTACTGGCCTATATGGTAAATATAATTCCACTTCCCGCCGGAACGGACTTTTGACATGATATACCGCACCTCCTCCCGGTAAAGGAATGTTGAGGAAAGGAACAGCTGGCAGCGGTTGGCCGCTGCCAGCCGCATATTCTCTTCATACCCGTCCGGCACAAGGTTTAATTCGGTAAACACATGCCACCTCCTCGCCAGGCATTCCTGGATGATGGCCGCATGCGACAATGGCGGCGTACAGACAAACGCATACCCAACACCCCCCGGCACATGGGGGATGGACGCCTGGCATTCGATATGGAACTTCTGCCATGCCTCCTCCCTCCTGTCAGCCCTTCCATCAACGCCGTACAGCACCGCCCCTGGGTATAGCTCCCGGATGAGCCTGATGCGCCGTTTCCCCATGGACCCAAGGCCGATTACAACGATCTTCATATTACATGCACCCCATAACTGCTGTCTTTTTCCTTGTTCATAATCCTATCCATTTCCAAACCTTTGTCAAAAATATATCGAATTTCTATATTAATCTATACCAGTTCTAGTTTTCTGTTTAAATCCCTATTTAAAGTTCTATCAGCTCGTCTTCACAAAAGCTGCGTTTTGCCCTCATCCCGATGACCTCGTTCCAGCGCATCGGGCTTATGCCCGTCCCAGGCCGCTTTGTCGTAAGGTTTGCTTCCGTAAACTGCTCACCCTCTTTAATCCCTGCCGCCGCTACAATGCTCTTCCTTACAACCAGCATGTTCGCCTGTTCAGATTCCGTGGGCCCCTTCCTCCCATCCCCAAGCGCGGCCTCGGTATTGCGGATGGCCCTGGCCATGGCTGCAAACGCCCCAGGCTCCAGGCTGGCCTTATGGTCCGGCCCTTCCATTGCCCGGTCCAGCGTGAAATGCTTCTCTATCACCTGCGCGCCCAGTGCGACCGCGGCAACCGGCACCTCCATGCCGTCCGTATGGTCCGAATAGCCCACGGGGCACCCGCAGTGCGCCTTGAGGGCCAGCATTGCGTTCAGGTTCACGTCCTGCATGGGCGCCGGGTAGTCCGTCGTGCAGTGGAGCAGCGTGACCCGCCCCGCCCCATGCCCCTTTAGCACGGCGAGCGCACGGTCGACCTCGTCCATCGTGCACATGCCCGTCGACAGCAGGACGTCCTTGCCCGTCCTGGCAACCGCCACAAGGTACGGGTAGTTCGTAACCTCGCCGGACGGTACCTTCCACATGCCCTGCAGGCGGTCCAAAAGGTGGATGCTCCCAATGTCAAACGGCGTGGAGAGGAACTGTATCCCAACCCCCCGGCAAAAATCCGCCAGGGCGGCGTAGTCCTGCGGCTGCAGCGCCAGGGCGCGCAGCATCTCCCGCTGCGTCTGCTCCACCCCCAGGTTCTGCTTCTGGTAGGCCGCCATCCCCGCATGCCGGGACGCCAGCCTGTCCGGGTCGAACGCCTGGAACTTTACGACGTCCGCCCCGCAGCGCTTCGCCTCCTCGGCCATCTTCTTTGCCACCCTTACATCCCCGTTATGGTTCACGCCTGCCTCGGCGATAATCAGCGTCCTGCCCATCCCAGCCTGTCACCCACTTTCACCTTTCCCTTGTATTCATACTCTACGACTTCTATAAACGTATCCCTGGTCTTTACATAAAAGCCCTTGCCCGTCCTGCCCAGCACCTGCCCGGGTATGTTGATATACGCCCTCGCCCCGGGGACAAGCCTTGCCTTATTGACCCTTACCTCCTGCCCGTTGAGCCGCGACGCCGCCATCGGCCCCGGCCTACAGAGCGCCCGGATGAAGTTGAAGACCTCGCGGCTTGTGGAGTCCCAGTTGATTGCCTCGTCGCCCTCCCTGCGCACCCCGCAGTACATGCCGACGGGGTCTATGCTGCCCTGCCAGACCGGCCTTGCCTGCCCTGCCTGGATCAGTTTGACCGCGTCATACAATAAGCCAGCGCAGCCTTCATAGGCCGTAGCAAGCAGGGAGCGGTAGTCGTCCCGGTCGGTGATGGGGTATGTCTTCTGCAGTATGATGTCGCCTGTGTCGATCCCCTCGTCCATGTAATGGACGGTGATGCCAAACTCCGGCTCGTCGTTGATAAGTGCCCAGTTCAAGACGTTGCGGCCCCTGTAAAAGGGCAGCTTCCCCGCATGGCAGTTGATGGCCTTAAGCGGCGGGTGGTTGATCATCCTCCCTTTAAATATCTGGTCAAACGACATGGACACAAACAGGTCGGCCCCATAGCTTCTTGCCATATCAAAAAACGCGTCCGAGTTGACGTCCCGGTGTGACAGCACCGGGATGCCAAACCCGCTGGCCAGCGCGGCCAGCACCTGGTCTGGCCTGCCAAACCGGACGCAGACAAACTTTACTTCGACCGACACGTCGGCCACCAGCCTTTTCAAGGCCCCATGCGCCCACGGCCCATCCCCAAAAAAGCCGACTTTTACCCTGCTTCTTCCAACCATCTGATCCTACCCGTCCTTTCCAGCCTGTTTTCCGGCAGGCCTCCATCCTTCCAATATCTTCCCAACCTGTTTTCCGGCAGGCCTTCATCTTCCTAATATCTTCCAAGCCTGTTTTCCAGCAGCCTCTCATTCCTGCCGGCCCTCCAGCTTTTCCTCCATGCGCTTCATTTCGCCGGGCTCCCCCATGTCCAGGAAGGAGTCCCCGCTTACCGGGTACATGCCCACCCTGCCGCCGTCTTTCATGACCGCCTCCATCAGGTGCGGCATATGGAACACAACGCCGCCCGGTATCCGGTCGATCACCCCCGGCTCCAGCACATACAGCCCCGTATTGATGAAGTAGGGGTGCACCGGCTTTTCCTCCATGCCTATGACCTCGCCGTTTTCACCGGGCTTTAACACGCCGTATGGGACTACCATGTTTTTCAGTGCGCAGACTACCGTCACCTGGTTCCCGGACCTCCTGTGGCATGCATACAGGTCGGCATAGTCGGCCCTTACCAGCGAATCGCAGTTCGACACAATGACTGGCTGGTCGAACCTCTCCCTGATCAGCTTCAGGCTGCCGCCCGTCCCCAGCGGCCTCTCCTCTTCCACATACCGTATGTCGTACGCGGGCGACAGGTCTGCAAAATAGGACTTTATCATGCCCTTTTTATAATTAACCGTAATATACACCCGCTGGATGCCATACGCCGCAAACGAATCAATAATCCTTTCTATGATCGGCGTGCCGGCAACCGGTATCAGCGGCTTTGGGAGGACGCGGGTATAGGGGTACAGCCTCGTCCCCCGCCCGCCTGCCATGACGACCAGCGGCACGCCGGACAGGCTGCCTGCCCCGGGCTGCCTCCCACCCCCGGCGGCACAATCCGCGAGGGCAATATCGGCAACCGCACAGTCGCTGTCCAACAGCGGCAGCGCTGTAACCGATTCCTGTTTTAATACATCCTGCGCCCGCCCCCGTTCTTTAATAAAAAGGAATTTGGGCGCCTTTTTCATGGCGTCCCCCACCGGTGCCGTCAAGTCCCCTGTCCTAAGGAGCCACCTGCGGATGTCCCCGTCCGTCACGCTCCCCACCAGCCGTTTCCGGCCATCCACAAGGAACAGGATACCCTTGGCATTGTGGTCAATCCGTTCCATTGCAGCCGCAACGGAAAGCTTCGGCGTCCCCAGAAACTGTGCAACCTGTTCTTTATCCATTCGCAAATCCTTTCAGCAGCTGCTTTACTCCTGCTATTCTATCTGCCTTACAATTGCAAAACGTCTTTATCATCAATGTCATAGAACTTCTTTTTGATATCGATCCCCCCGTCCAGGAGGAATCTGCGGATAACGTCCAGCACCCTGCCCGATGTATCTCCGTCGCCATACGGGTTTGCGGAGCCTCTTGCCTGTTTCCGGAACCCCTCGTCCAGCGCCTTTTGGATGGCGGCCGCTATGCCCGCCCTGTCCGGGCTGCATGGGATTACGCTCCTGCCCGCAACCCGCCCCTTCTGCCGGTCGCCGATATTGACCGTCGGGACCCCGAACGACGGCGCCTCGATCAGCCCGCTTGAGGAGTTCCCAATGACAAACGACGCATGCTTCAAGGCGCTCAGGTACCGCCTCGCCCCCAGGGAGTCCACGAGCATAAAGTCTGCATGCGTATCCGCATACGCCTGCAGGGCCTGGTTGATGGCCCGGCCCCCCGCATCCGCGTTCGCTTTGGTAAACAGGTATTTTACCCCGGCAGTCTCCCCCAGCGCCGCCAGCAGCTCCACTGCCTGCCCCTGCGCCGTCGCCGCCTCCAGCGTCACCGGGTGGAACGTGCCAACCGCATAGGCATGCCCCAGGCGGCAGCCCAGGCTCCCCTCCAGCTCCTGCAGGCCCATAAGGTCCATGTGCAGGGCGTTCTCCACCCCCAGCGCCCCCACGTTGAACACCCGCCCTGGCGCCTCCCCGAGCTGGATGACCCGCCTGCGGTAGGCCTCGGTGCTTGTAAAATGCAGATAGCTCATCTTGGTGATCGAATGGCGGACCGCCTCGTCGACCATCCCCTCCGTAGCCTCCCCACCCTGCAGGTGGAAGACCGGCACCCTTGCGTTCATTGCGGCGATGCACACGGCAAGCGCCTCGTAGCGGTCGCCCAAGACCAGGAGCGCGTCCGGCCTGCATGTGTCAAAATATTCCGCAAAGCTTATCACCGCAAGTCCCATGCTTTTAGACACCGCGGACGGCGTATCGGAGCTAAGGAGGATCTCTGCCTTTTTATCAATAGGCAGCCCGTCGTCTATAATCTCCCGCACAGTCATCCCAAATTCTGGCGAAAGGTGCATCCCGGTCACGGCCAGCCGCATATCGAGGTCTGGGTCATTGTATAGTTTTGTAATTAACGGTTTTAACAAGCCATACTCGGCCCTGGTTGCCGTAAAGACTACGATCTTTTTCATTATATATGCTTGCTCCTAACTGCATTTCCTACAACAATTTGCAAACTTCACTTCTTGTACACGTTCTGTTATAAATATTTCTTTAAGATAGCCCAGTATTTATGTAACATTGATTCGGGCGATAGCCTGCTTGTATAATCTTTCTGACAATTCTTCCCTATTTCCGCCCGCTCTAGAGGATGTTCTACAAGCCATTTAATTTTATCAGCCATAGCCCTACTATGCCCTACAGGAACAATAAAGCCATCCCGCCCATCCTCAACCACCTCAGGAACCCCCCCCACAGGCAAAAGCAACGACAGGGATTCCATTTGCCATCGCTTCAACAGAAATCAATCCAAAACTTTCGTCAAAAAGTGACGGAACGACAAGCACGTCAAACATCCCGATGTATTCAGCTGCATTGCGAATTCCTTGGTAGATAGAAAAATAACCTGCCAGATTCTTTTCCCGGATCGATCTCATACATTCCTTAAAGAAATTTTTATCATATACTTGTCCAATCATTGTAAAACAACAATTACAACTTTCTTGTATCAAAAACTCTGCTGCTTCTATAAATTTCAAATGTCCTTTATGAATTAAAAAATTGCCAATCATCAGAATATTATTCTTTTTCGGATTTACATATATGTTTTTCTTTTTTTCTTCATTATCCAATCTGTTCTTTATAGTAATTCCATTATATATGACCTGTATATCTTTACTGATGTATGACGAATTCATCATCCTGTTTTTCGTAAATGCAGATACTGTAATAATATCAGTTGCCTCCCTGGATACTTTTTTATCGTATCTTCGAAACCTCATTTTCGAAAGCCAGTTTTTTTGCATATCATTATGTAAAACAAAAGCTCTACATAATGTTTCATTCCTGCATCGATAGGATGCGGTTAACACTTGATTACATAAATCGTCGCCGATATATCCTCCATTGTGGATAATGACAGCATCTATATTGTTTTGCTCTATAAACTTTTCTACTTGTAAGATATTTCTTTTTAAAATTGTCCTATATGTGATCGTCATGCAGATTCTTTTTAACATTCTTTCTAGCTTGTTTCCAACATACAATCCAGGAAACATTGTTTCCGCTGAGTAAATAGGCAATTCAATGATTCCGTCAATTTTATGGTAAATATGAACGGGATTGTTTTTATCAATGCACGCATACAATCGATCCTTCACTGTCAACTTTTTTCTTAGTCCTACTACAGTCTCATAAAAGATGCGTGCAGTCCCCCCTTCTACCCGGTTAGAACAAAAAACCATAATATTCATTTTCGGAACTTCTCCTTCATATTTTCAAAAACAATACCTAAACCCTCCTGGGAAAATCCTGCCAGTTCTGGATTCTGAATGATTGTATAGACGAGAAAAATGGTATAAATAAAACCGGCTACCAATATTTTAAAAAATAAAATGACAACCGTATTTCCCGATATGAAATAATCTATACTATATTTCAATAACAGCGCTATCATTGAACACAACCCGACCGGCATCATTTGAATTACAAGGACATCTGCAATCTTCGTATTCAATTTATTAGATATGGCTGCAACTGACACATTTGCCCCTATTACGTTTGAAGCCATATATGCTAACGCAATGCCAACAGCCCCCAATCCTTCCGGCCAAAGAGCATTGGGAACCTGAAACAGAATCGCAAATCCCATTGAAACTAGCTGGCCGCCTACTGAAATAGCTGCATACAATTTGGTCTGTTCTACTGCGACCATAAAAGAACCGCAAATCTGCCCCCAAGCCTGGTAAACCGTATAATACATAATCAGCGCTGTTACAAGCTGTGCACCAGAATATTTTTCTCCATATGCTACCGGCAATATCCACGATGATAAGGTTCCAATGAAAATAGCAAAATATGACGTAAGCCATATAATGAAGCGAACAGCCTGTAAAAACCTTACCCGTAACATTTCTGGTTTCATATAAGAAACGGCGAACTCTCGTTTGGAAAGCTCTGCATAAGGAGAAAATATATAAGAAACTAACGCATTTAACTGCCAGGCTGCGCCAAACAGAGCCTGCTCAGCTGCGCCTGACCAATGCATTAAAGCCCAGTTCATAGATATAATGATGGCCTGTGCTGCAACATTTGCCAATATCATAGGTCTGCAATAGGATGCAAATTCATACACGTATTGTTTTGTTGGAAGACACACCATAACCGGATATCTTTGTTTTTGTTCCTTTATTATTGCTACAAGAAGAATCAATAAAACAATTACCGTAAGAAACCCCTGCGCGATATAAAAATAGACAAGATTCAGCTTGCCAATAATATATGCAGCTATTACAAATATACTTACAGCAACCTTTAAGACAATCTGCATAAAAGCTGGAAATCTCGAAATGGCAAATGCATCATACATACTGATGCAATCCGTCGATAATTTCGAAATAACAGCAGTCAACAACCCCAACATTACGACAAGCAACGTCTGGCCAGCAAAAGTCTCTCTTACGAATTTTACTGGATAAAACGCCATCACTCCGATACATAGCAACAGAGAAACTGACGCGTAAAATTTCAAATAAAAAAAGATCAGGCCAATCTCTTCGTTTCTTTTGGACAATTTTGCAACAAAGGCACTTGATACTGACAAATTAGCAATGATTACAACGGATGTAAATACATTCAGATTATAAGAATAATAACCATATTCCTCTATAGAAAGCGCCCTTGGCAGAAGAAATTGGATCATTATATTCATTACAGCAATAAGCACAGAGCTGCCTACTTTAATGAAATATCTGTTGCGAAACCCATCTGCTTTCATATACCATAAACCATCAATACCTGATTTTTAACAATGCCAGAATAAATAAAACAGCAGTTTTTGGAAACAGTTCCGCTGACCTTAGCAAAACGGCATACATCTTTCTTGCCTCTTTGTACCTGCCTTGCTGGTGGTAGGAACGCCCCAGTTCATAATCGCACATTGCCTTTTTTCTATGTTTTATCTTCTTTAGTTCTTTTTTCGTATATTTTTTCTTATCCAGATATTTGTCCACAAACTGGATCGAATTATAATAAGAATCTATAATGTATTTATCATTAGCCATTGTTAAACTATCGTCGTTCCTTCGGTATTCACTTAAATATTTATTTATATGGTAAAAAGACGCCCCCTTTTTTGCGAACCTGATCCAGCATTCATAGTCTTCATAAGCGCTGTTTTTATCCGCAAAAGGGTCGCATTCCCTATATATCCTGGCGCTGGCGCAAGTTGCGGACGTAGACAACGCGTTCCCGTGAATAATCAAATCTGCACACGCGTCTTTTTGTAAAACGCGGCTTTTTAATTTTTTCCTTTTTCCACTTTTCGCTACCTCAATAATGTCATGGTAAATGACATCCGCGTGTGTCTTTTTGACTGCCGCTGAAACATACTCCAGTTTCTGTGCGTGCCATACATCATCTGCATCCAAAAAAGCCAGGTACTCCCCTTCTGCTTCCACCCCGCATCTGTACCTTGCGCTGGCAACACCTTCATTTTCCTGCCAAATATACTTTATCTTAATATCCCGGTGAAGGGACATATACTCCATAACCTTTTTTTCCGTATGATCTTTTGAGCCGTCATTTACAATAATAACCTCAAAATTACGATAGGTCTGGCTGCATACGCTATCCAATGTTTCAATAATAGATTTTTCCGCATTGTACGCAGGTATAATCACACTAAATTTAATACCCATCCTCTCCTCCAGGCACTGGCTCATTGATATGCAAGACATTTCTAAAATAAGCGATTGTTTTCGCCAGTCCTTCGTCCAAGGCCACCTTTGGGCTCCATTTCAGCTCCCTTTGCGCAAGCGAAATATCCGGCTTTCGCTGAATCGGGTCGTCCTGCGGTAAATCCCGATATACAATCTTTGACGGGCTGCCTGTCATCTGAATAACTTTTTCCGCTAACTCACGTATTGTGAACTCACGCGGGTTGCCGAGGTTAACAGGCCCGACAAATTCCTTGCGGCTATTCATCATACGCACCATTGCTTCGATTAGGTCATCCACATATTGAAACGACCTTGTCTGTAAACCATCTCCATAAATAGTAATATCTTGGTTTTGCAAAGCCTGTATAATAAAATTTGAAATTACACGCCCGTCATTAAGTGCCATATTGGGGCCATAGGTATTAAAAATACGGATGACTTTGATATCCACGGCGTTTTGCCTGTGATAGTCAAAAAATAGCGTTTCTGCGGCCCGTTTCCCTTCGTCGTAGCAAGAACGCGGCCCGACAGGATTTACATTCCCCCAGTACTCTTCTGTTTGTGGATGCACGAGCGGATTCCCATAAACCTCGCTGGTGGACGCCTGGAGGATCCGCGCCTTGATACGTTTCGCAAGGCCAAGCATATTGACAGCCCCTACTACCGCTGTCTTCATTGTTTTAACCGGATTATATTGGTAATGCGGCACAGACGCAGGGCATGCAAGGTGATAAATCTGGTCGACCTCCGCCATATACTCCTTTGTTACATCATGCCTTACAAATTCAAAATTTTTATAATCCATAAGCGGATAAATATTTTCTTTCGACCCAGTAAATAAATTGTCTAGGCAAATAATTTCGTCCCCATTTTCTATCAGGCGTTTGCACAAATGGGAACCAATAAATCCCGCACCGCCAGTTACAAGTATTCTCATCGTTTCATCCTCCCATAGTTACCCTTTTCATCCTAAACGGATGGTTCAGAATATATTTTGTCAACAGCTCATACGTCAGCACCGTCGCAACAGCCGTCAGTAAATCCCGCCAGATCATCACCCAGTCAAAATAATATAAAACCCCTTTAAATACAACGCAGGTCATACAGACCTGTAAATATATGTTTTTCATGTTCAGTATCATGACGCTGCATATTACAATCAGGACAATCGATAGCACAATACCAAATAAATAGCCGTATTTCACAGCCAGATAGATGGGAAACATAAAATTAACGGATGAATAATGCGTTCTGGCATCCTCATAGGACATATATCCAAAAATATATCGAAAGTACTGATTCGGATCTACATCGCCGGTAAAAATACTGCCAGGAACTGACGAATCAATTATGCACTCCATTTGATTTCGCATCCCATATTTATCGAGGAAGACTTTTCTGTCATAATTGCCATGATCGTATTTATATAATGCAAACCCTGCCGTTTCTAGGCAGGAACACCGTGCGGCAATCGTCTCGCCAACCGTATGTGTTTCGTCGCTGGATATGGTCCCCCTGTTATTTGAACTATAGACAAACAAAAAAGGCCCTATCATCGCCATTACAAGTATGACCGCTTTAAAAATCTTTTTATTTTTCTTGATTGTCTCCAGCGTCTGCCTTTTTAATGAACGCAGCCTGCCTTCTTGTACGCACAACAGATACCCCATGGCATTCAATGCGATAACCAGTACGCCCTGCCTTGAAAAAGTAAACAATGTATAACTCAGATAGGCGCTAATAAATAAAATAATATTTTTCTTTCCGTCGATGCAAAACAAATACATAAGAAAGAGCATTTGAGGGTTAAAAAACATAAGGAAGTAAGTATACACGCTGGCATTCAGGCTTCCGGCTAAAACATCCGCGTAACTGCCTGACGACAACAATACCATCATTCCCGACGCGGCCAGCATTACAATATAAAAATAGCCCACGCTGCCTTTATACACCGGAATGACCTGGCGGTTCTTTACTGGAATGAAATAGATCAAAAGAATGGACACGGCATGCACGGCTGTAATAATTATGGCTACCTTTGTCGCCGTATCGTCCGGTACAAACCCCAGGTTTTGCATATGATGCGGATAGTCCCCATAATAAAGCCTATACAATATCGGAACGAAAACATGGATCAGCCACGATGATAAAATCGTCCAGGCAATCAGTCTTTTCATTTCTTCTTTCCTTCCCTTGCTTTAAAACATGTTTGAAAATTGCTAGACGGCAATTTTTATCGCTTATAAATATCGCTGCGTTTTTTTGCCCCTACCAAAACAAACATTATCTTTTTATCCTTCAACACCTCTGCCAGCTTCAGCACCCATCTACCACCTTTTGTTTCACTCAAAATATCCGGCGCTACGGCAAGGACTACCTTATGGCCCTCCGGTATTCCGAGACTCTTCCTCAGGCCGCAGCTATCGACCGAATGAAAGATTTTTGTATCAATCCCATTGTGGATGACTTCAACGGCTTTATCCTTAAGAAACGTTAGCTTCACCCTGTCTGCCAGCCACTGGGAAGGGGCAACCACTGTAAAATCAAGATCTCGCAGCAGCTCCCTTTTCTTTTTCATCATCTGCCGTGTCCTGTCAAAAAATAAACTTTTGGGATAATCCTTTACTGCCGGGCAATTCCCGCAGCCATTCAAAAAATTGGGGCAGTCGTACGCATGCCCGCATTTTCCTGTGTACATATATTCGCAATGGAATGTCCAGACTACCGGAATCCGTTTTTGTTTCATATAGTTTATAAATAACGCAAGATTCATAAAATACGCATGCAGCTCGTGCAAGTGGACCAAATCCGGCTTGTACGCTTCCACAAACTGAATCAGCCGGTACGTAGACAATGGCGAAAAACAGCCGTTATACCCTGTAACCCTTGACAGGCCTGCATGTACGTTTGTTTCCCAGTTAAGGCCGAATTTATAAATATCTTTTCCCACGACCGTTTTTCCCCGGCCATAGCAGACCGCGGATTTCCTTCCCTCTTTGCGGATATCTTGATACAGGCTGTAAACGATCTTCCCGGTAGACGAATATTTGCAGTTAACATCAAGCAGAAGAACCCTTTCTTTCCTGCCGCCTTTGTCGTATACTTTCAAATATCTTCTGGCCATAGATTCCTCAGCGTACGCTTCACACGCCTTCATTGCCAAATCAGATGTATCCTGCCCGATTTTTTCCTGTACGCGTCGCGCCAATCCTTTCAGATCGCCGTAGGCCACAAAGTCATCTCCTGTAAGAACGGACGTTTCTTTTGCGCCGCCCGTATCAAACCCTACAACCGGCGTTCCACAGCATTGCGCTTCGATGCAAGTAGTAGGAAAATTTTCGCGCTTGGAACAAATCACAAAAACATCCGCCATAGAGTAATACCTTGCAAGCAAATTTTGATCCTTTATTTGGGGCACAATCATTACATTCTCTTTCATAGCTCATTTTCTGATCCTCTTTTCAATTCCTAGCGTTTCATATAGCCTGATTCCAAAACGGTAGATCCTAGTCTGGCTCCTAAAATGCGTTTTACATTCAGGCATATTGTGAAATGCCATCAGCTCTTCTTCCGAGATTTCAAGGCGCCTTGCCACTTCTTTCAGTAGCTCCATGCTTTCTTCTTCTGTCAAAGGCGGCTGCTCCAGTATCCGCAATGCTTCATCCCGTGTCATCTGCCCCGTTATTACAAGGCTGGACAACTGCGCGCGGCGAATATCATGCCCAAACCGCGTTGGAACCCAATATCCTTCCAGAAATTTTGTAATTAAGTCTTCAAAATGTTTTTGGCCGTAGGGGATATAGCCATACTCCTCCACCAGTGTCTGTATCATCTGTTCTTTTGTAAACGGCACCAGGTTGAGCGGCTTTAACGTCTTTACCCCTTTTACATATGGAATCCAAAATTTATGCTGAAAGCCATTCGTAAACGTATATTTTTTAATTGGGATATTACAGCATTTACGGATAACGTCTTTCATGTACGTGCAATCCCCTGTTTCCCCGCACCCTTTTCCCCAGGATGCAGGATCTGCGATAACTTCTGTACATATATTATAACCATTTAATATATACTTCACGCCCAATTTCATTGCGAGCTTATCAGTCAATGCAATAAACGCATGGTCCTGCGGGGCGTCTAACAGTTCCAGCCCTGTACGGAACCATGCCAGCTGCATCTCCCGCATCTCTTTTCTATCCATTTTTTTTATGTGCAGCTTTACCCCAAGCTTATCGGTAAGGCATTTGATATTTTTTTGCGCTACTGGCAGGTTCCAGCCGGTGTCAATATGGAATACAAACGGCCGAAGCCCCCATTCTTTTACCGCGAGATGGAGCATATAAGAACTGTCAAGCCCGCCGCTTAAACCTAAAATACAATCGTATTTCTTTCCTTTTCCGCTCTCTTTGACACGGTTAAACAAAGAAGAAAACTCTTGCCTGTGTCCCCTTCCATAATTCCAATCTGGAAGAATCCGCTCCTTGTATTCGTTGCAGCGCATACATATGCCGTTTTTATCAAAACTGATCTCATTATCTGTTGTGTCCATAACACAGCATTTACAGATCTGGTACTTTCTCTCTTTCATGATTCGTTATCTTCCTGTTATAATTTGTTTATACGACTTGGAAACGTCGTACTGGCTCCTTAAATACTGACGGCTGCATATCTTCATCTTTTTGACCGTATCGTATTCACAGTTCAGAATTTGTTCGACGATACATGCAAAATGCCCCGTATCAACGCTTTCACACCACCAGCCAAAACCGCCTGCAACGATTGCCGTTCCAATATCCGTCACCGTATCCGTTACTGCCAAAACCGGCAATTGAGCCTGCATATATCCCAGCAGCCGGCTTGGGAAGTTTGGTATGGTAAACCGGTGGTCTAAAAAGATCATACCTACATCACACGCCGCCACCACCTTGTCATAATCCCCTTTCGGCAGCCATCGGCGCAGCTGTACATTCTCCGGTTTATATTTCTCAATATATCTTTCTATCCTCCCATACTCTACCCCATCGCCCACAATCAAAAAAAACGCCCGCTCATTTTTTCTTTGAGTGTGCAGGCATTTTAGCATAAACGGGATTCCCTGCGGCTTTCCAAGATTGCCGCCATAAATAAAAACCGTTCTGCCAAGGGGAATCTGATATTTTTTCCTAATCCTTTCTTTTTCTGCCCGGCTGATGCCCATAAAAACCGGCTCTATGCAATTTGGGCATATTTCTGCTTTCTTTCTGTTGATCTGTGGGTTATGCTCCAATAGATATGCAACATTCGCCCGTGACATACAGCCAATACGGTCAGAAACCTGATATAGCTTTTTTTCCTTTGCCCGAAAATAGCGGTAAAACATCCCGTCTTTCTTCATCAAGCCTATATCCACAGCGTTTTGAGGGAAAATATCTTTTAGAAGCAGGTACGCCCTTGCCCCGTCCCTTTTTTTCACAAAAGCAACGACTTTGCAAAATGTAATGGGCGGCGTAGGGTAAAGGATCAGGTCGAAGTGCACATCGCTAAAATATTTTTTTATTGCAGCTATAAATTGCCGCTCAACTGCTACCGTACTGATACCTTTTTCGATCACGTTTGTCTTTTGCAAGTTCCCAATGCGAAGTCTTAAATTCCGGAAATTTCTTTCCGCTACCACATGTGTTTTTACTTTCTTTTTTCGTTCAGCAGGAGAAATCGCGCATACGTAGTGTCCGTTTTTTATAAATTCCCGCAGCAAATCGGTATAAATATTCCTTTCCTTGACGGATTCAAAATCAAATATTGTTAAAAACAGTACATTCATGTAATTATTAATTCCCTCAATCCAGCGATTGACACAACTGATGCCATACCGTTGTCCTGCCCATCTGGATACAGCCCATCTTCGTTTCGAAACCAAATGGCCTGCATCCCCAGTTGGCGCGGCGCCTGAAAATCTTTTCCCACATGGTCCCCAATGTAAACGACGTCCTCATAATCCATCTTCCATCGTCTGCACATAATCCGGAAAGCCAGGTCACATGGTTTGCGAAACTGCGCCCCGCCCAACTCATCCGTAATAATGGCATCTAAACAATCCAGCCCCAGGGCTTTTATCTTATTTCTCTGTCCACTCGGCCTGCCATCTGTAATAATGCCAACTTTTTGGCCGTTTGCCTGCAATTCCTCGATGAGCCGCCCTACTCCCTCATACAGATGGAGCACCGGTTTATGTTCCCGATAAATTTCAACGCACTTTTGCCGCTCGTTTTCCCGCCCCAGCGTTTTCAAAACCATATCGATTGCGCGCTGCCCATTTTGAAAATACTCCCACAGCTTATCTGCAAGACCTCCATCGCCAAGATGCTTTGCAACTGCCCGAAACCCGCTTCGTACATACTCTTTTTCACTGTAGAGCGTGTCATCCAGGTCAAAAATTACCCCCTTGGCCGGGAATGTCTTTTTTGTATTCATGCAGACACTTTGATCAAAACGGCTGTAAATGGCGCCATCTTGCACATGCGGTACGTTCGCTATTTTGCTATCTATTTTTGTATTCAATAAACCGAGTAATGCCTCTGCACTGTTGGCGCCTGCCTTCATAGAAAGGGGACTGCCTCCGCCAAAACGTGGATTTATCTCTATATAATGGTCCTTGCCACCCCCGTCTCTTATCAGCTGCACGGTAATTGGCCCACAAGGGCAAAATTGCTCAACAATCTTTCCACATTCCCTAACAATCCGGTTATCCATGCAGATCATTGCCTTAAGCACCTCGCCAGCCCTTACGGCAAGCCGTTTCCTTGGCGTAATATATATGGGGTTTCCAGAAAAATCACAAAAAATATCGACCGTATATTCAACTCCATCTATAAACGGTTGTATGATATAGCCCCCGATTTTCCCCGCATATGTTTCAAGCTCTTCCCTGTTTTTTGCCTGATAGGCATTGATACTGCTGCTGCCATCTTTGGGTTTGATAAAACAAGGGTACGCGCCATTGAAATCTTCCAGTTTATCTATAGGCTTTGGCGTTTCCAGTGAGCAGCTTTTAAAAAAATAATAGGCCTTCTTCTTATCCCGGCAGATACGGACCATCTCAGGGGATGAAACGAGCACCCGAATTCCCCTAGCTTCAAATCTGCCTTTATTTTCCGCAAGCATAAGCAGATTCGTATCAACGGTAGGAATGATCAGGTCTATCTTTTCTTCCGCACCCTTCTTTAACAGTTCCTCAAGGTACCCTTTGTCTTTGATACCGCAAAGTTTGATCCTTTTATCACAAAACGCCAGCGCAGGCGCCGCACCGTCAATATCCTCGCCGTAGATGACAGCTTCTTCCCCTATCTTGACCGCGGCATTTCGAAAGGCCTGTATCAGCTCGACACGCCGGCCAACACTGAGAAATAATATCTTTTTCATACTTCATCTCCAGTAAATACTTCCATCGTTTCGCAAGTCCTGCTGCTAATTCCCTTCCTTCCCAATACAGCTACTATGGTATCCACTAAAATTTTCATATCCCCAAGGAAGGTAATTTTTTCCACATACTTGACATCATCTTCAAACTTTTCGCGCCAGCTTAATGCATTCCTGCCAGATACCTGCGCCAGCCCCGTCAGCCCCGGCCTAACGTCATGACGGCGCTTTTGCCTTTCACTATACCGGGGCAGGTACTCTACTAGTAACGGCCTTGGCCCTACTATGCTCATATCGCCTTTTATGATATTTATTAATTCCGGTAGCTCATCCACGCTAGCAGCCCTCAATTTCCGGCCAAAGTCTGTCAGCCGTTCTTCATCGCGGCCCCCACCATTTCGCATTGTCCTGAATTTTCTAATTATAAATACCTCGCCGCCCAGCCCAGGGCGTTCCTGCAAAAACAACACTGGCTTTCCCAGTCTCACCCTAACCGCTATCCCTATCGCCAGCATCACAGGCCACAAAAAAATCAATGCGGCCAACGACATTCCAAAATCGAGCGGCCTTTTTACATGCTTCTCATAAAATCCGTAAGGCTTGTGCCCTTCCACCCAGCCCTGTTTCTTTACCCGCATCCCTTCCGACTTATATCCACATACAGTTTCCAATTTCGCTACCAGAAATCCAAGGCCAATACAAAAGCCGGGGACTGCTGCTACATATTTTCCAATCTTTCCCATAGGAGCTTCACCCAAATAGCTATTTTATTTAGAACAGACGTAACGCCCATATATGCCATGAAAAGCATTTATATCACCGAAAGCACCGATGGATAATGTCAATGACCACATCCTGCTCTTGTACAGTCATTTTATTATCCGACGGCAGGCACAAGCCACGATTGAAAATATCAGAAGCAACTTCTCTACATTCGCTATGTATCATATACGCATCCGAATTTCCACGTGCTATGCCATCCACTATAATATAGTCATTGGAACGGAATATAGGCTGTAAATGCATCGGTTTCCAAATCGGACGTCCTTCCGCACGATATGCATCTAACGCTTCCAGCACTTCCGTCGGGCTGCTTTTTCCATATGCGATCTCATATACTGCCTTTCTGCCGTCCCTTGTAATTTCCGCCATCGCGTCCCTATCAAAAAGCAGGCTGCTCAGCCAGTAATTGCCGCCGCCAAATACAGAAACAGGCAAATCCGCCAACCCTCTTTTATAATTTTCATACACCGCTTTCTTGCTTTCTATATGCTTGGATAAGAACGCCCACTGTCCTCTCACAATTCCCGCAATCAAATTACTGATCCGATAATTATAGCCTAGTTCCTCATGTTCATACCATGGGGCCGCTTCACGCGATTGTGTAGACCATTTTTTCGCCTTTTGATACGAATACTCATTAGAAACTATAAGCATTCCACCGCTGCTCCCCGTAATAATCTTATTGCCGTTAAAACTGAGGACGCCATAATCCCCTATACTTCCCGTCGGAATTTCTTTCCCGTCTATACATGCGGCTGCGCCAAGACTTTCTGCAGCATCCTCGATAAGTAAGGCACCATGTTCACGGCAAATGCTGCGGATTTCCCCAATCTTCCCCGGAATGCCATACAGATGGACGAAAATAACAATCTTTGTATCCGGATACAGTCGAAAAGCCTTACGGAGCGCCTCCGGGTCCATATTCCAAGTCTCGTATTCAGAATCAATGAAAACGGGTTCGCCGCCTTCGTAGACAACCGGATTGACCGACGCGTCAAACGTCATATCAGAAACAAACACACGGCGTCCATACAAGCTTCCGCCAGCGCCCTTTCCATCCGGCGTAGTTATCCCAGTTGATGAATGGTAGATCCGCTCCGCGGCAAGCTTTACTGCCAAATGCATTGCTGCGGTTCCATTTACAAGCGCGACTGCCTTTTTCCCATTTCCCATATAGCTAGAAACTGTTTTTTCAAGCTCGTTTATATTCTCTCCAACCGTAGTAAGCCATCCGTCTTTATAACATTGTTCCACGTATACCATCTCTTCGTTCCGGTGGGGAGTCGGGGATGATAAATGTGCCCTGTTCGCTAATGGAATAACGCCTTCAAATCGTTTATCATTTAAAAAATCATGTTCCATGCGTTCGCCATCCTTTTTCAAATCCACAACCTATTTTCTGGCATAGCTTCGCCACTCGTCCGCTGCATCCTGCCCGCAGACATAGCTTCGCCACTTGCCCGCCGCATCCTGCCCACGGACATAGCCTCGCCACTCGTCC
>CASUON010000006.1 GCA_949457475.1 uncultured Lachnospiraceae bacterium | reverse complement strand
ATGCAGTCTGCCTTTACGATATCCTGCAGTTCTTTAAATGTCTGTTTCTTGATATCCATTACTTCCAGAGCTGCTTCTACGATCAGGTCGCAGTCTGTGCAGATATCTTTTACGCCGGTTGTAATCTTAGCCAGGATCTTGTCTGCGTCTTCCTGGTTCATTTTGCCTTTTGCTACCCGTTTTTCAAAACCTTTTGCAATTTTATTTTTACCGTTTGCAGCAAATTCTTCATTAATATCACATAAGCAAACTTCGTAGCCTTCTGTCTGTGCAAATGCCTGAGCAATACCAGAACCCATCGTTCCAGCGCCAATAACTCCTACTTTCATTGTAGTCCTCCTTCAGATTTTCAATATTACTGCTTCTTGCTATTTCAAATATTTCAAATGCCCATGGCAATACGGATACTACCGCATGCCATGTATGCTGTTTGGCGGCCGCCGGCCTTCCTGCCCGCCGCTTTATAGCTATTTACTGCCTTTTCATTGTATGAAATGGCCTAATTAGTTCATTTCAACGATTGTAGAGCAGCCCATGCCACCGCCGATACATAACGTTGCAAGACCCCTCTTAGCGTTCCTCTTCTTCATTTCATACAGCAATGTAACAAGGATACGGCATCCAGACGCCCCTACCGGATGTCCAAGTGCGATTGCACCGCCGTTTACGTTTACCTTGTCCATGTTGAAGCCAAGGTCTCTTGCTACTGCTACAGACTGTGCCGCGAACGCTTCGTTTGCTTCGATTAAATCCATATCGTCAATGCTAAGGCCTGTCTTAGCCAATACCTTCTTTGTAGAAGCTACCGGGCCAACGCCCATGATTTTCGGGTCAACGCCGCCAAGTGCCCCAGCTACCCATGTTGCCATTGGTGTAACGCCAAGTTCTTTCGCTTTTTCTTCGCTCATTACAACGATTGCCGCCGCACCGTCGTTAATGCCGGAAGCATTGCCTGCGGTTACAAGCCCGTCCTTCTTGCCAGAGCAGCATTTCAGGTTTGCAAGCGATTCTGCGGTTGTGCCTGCACGAGGCCCTTCATCTTTCTTAAATTCTACGATTTCTCTTTTTACTTTTACTGGAACTGGAACGATTTCGTCATCGAATTTGCCTTCTGCGATTGCTTTTTCACATTTCTGCTGGCTGTTTGCAGAGAATGCGTCGAGTTCTTCCCTTGTCAGGCCATATTTGTCACATACATTTTCTGCTGTGATCATCATGTGATATTGATTAAATGCATCTGTTAATGCGTCATTTACCATTGTATCAACAATTGTAGCATTGTTCATACGATAGCCAAAACGAGCTTTCGTCATAGCATATGGAGCCATGGACATATTTTCCATACCGCCTGCAACAACGATATCTGCTTCTCCGGCAATGATCTGAGCCGCTGCTTCATTGACACATTTTAAACCAGAACCGCATACAACGTTTAAGGTAACTGCAGGTACTTCAATTGGTAAACCGGCTTTGATAGAAGCCTGGCGCGCAACGTTCTGCCCCTGGGCTGCCTGGATAACACATCCCATTAATACTTCGTCAACCTGTTCCGGCTTTACGCCTGCGCGGTTGAGCGCTTCTTTGATTACAATTGCCCCTAAGTCCGCTGCTGGAGTATTGCTTAATGCTCCGCCCATTTTACCGATTGCGGTACGACATGCGCCTGCTAAAACTACTTTGTTTGCCATTTTCTCGTCTCCTTTACAAAACATGTATTAAAATAAAATAAAAACAGACGTTAAAATAAGATGTTAAAATTTTAACAATCTATTTCAAAAAAATATAACGCCTTAACAATGTAAGACTTTGCTGCTACACCTAGAATAACACAATCAATTGTATTTGGCAACCAAAAATTGCTTGAAAAAAACAATTTTTACCACAATTTTTTTATTAATTCGCCGCTGTTTAGGCTTCCTTTGGCGCGGATGTGCGGTCATGGCAATTTGTGCCAAAGCTTTGTGCCAGTCCCATCTCCCTTACGTGGTCCAGCCAGTGGTAGATAAGCGCCCGGCTGTATTTCGGACACCCGTCTTCCCCGCGCATCTTTTCCAGCGCCAGCGCTAGATAAGCGTACTCATTTTCGATATACGTTGCAAATACACCCTGGTCGTCCGTATTTACGCATACTTGCAGCTGCGGCGCGTACTGCCCTTGAATGCCACTGTTTTCTAGCCCTTCGCTGTACCAATTTAAAATCGGGTGCTTGTCGTAGCGTTTGAACGTACCGATCAATGCGTTGGATGATGGGTTTGCCTCGATGCAGATTCCTTTTTTGGCAATTTCCCATTGCATGCCACGCTGCGCTTTTTTCACTGCGCGGATGATAGCCGGGTTTACTTTTATCTCTTTTATCTTATACCCCTCCGCTTTCACTCGCTGGTTATAATGATACGTATAATACAAATACGCGGCCCGCGGGTCGTAGCGGATACGATAATTATCTGGAAACTCTTTGTTCACCCCGTGTTCGTCCCACTTTGAGCCATAACTGCCTGGGAGCCGGAAATACCCACTTTTAAAATATTCCGGGCTATCCCCCCGCAGTTTCCAGGAATCATAATAGGAATTGATCGAAAAATCCCCCACGCCATATCCATAATTGCTTTGAATCCCCCTTGTGCGGTAGTAACTTTCCGCTTCTTTTGCAGTGATCTGCGCGTGCGCCTGGTCCATATGGTCCAGATATATATTTCGAAAATATTCATCGAATCGCTTTTCTATATACCTTACGGCATCTTCGCACCCTTCCATGCGATAGGTACGGATTTTCGCGTACAGCCACGCCAAGTTATCCAAATAATCCATTTGCGAAATTACAATCCGCCCAGATTTCAACGCATACCATTCCTCCACGTCTACGCCTAACGCCAGCGCATGCCCCAGACGGTCGGCGCAGCGCATATTCAAAAAGCATACCGCCTCGTCGATCGCCCGCAGCCCGTCTATAATATCTAGGAAATCTTCCCCAACATGATACGTCACAGACAAGCCCTCAATCGGATACCTGCGGCATGTCCTGCTGTCGAAATAACTCGCCTGCTGCGCGCGCAAAAAACGGAATGCCTGCGCAAACACTTCCGGCCGGCATCCAATCTCTTCAGAAGCCGCGTCAATCCCGCGCAAACGGTTTGCCAATCCCCCATAATTTCTACGGAAATTGTAAATCGCATAAGCTTGTTTTTTTACTTTCTGCCTATGGGTGTAATGACGGCATACGCCGCTGTATTCACAAAACGCATCCCGCTGTTTTAATCTGTCCGCTGTCTCCGCCTGCATATCTGGCTCTTTGATAAAATGGCAGACATAAAAAAAACGGTTTTTGAACGACGTTTTATCCTGGTCGTTTTCTTTTTCTAATATGGCATTGTCATTCTTTTCAATCGCCGCTTTTAACGCGGCCGCCGTATCCTTTGGGGTAATCCTGGTTTCCAGGCTGACAATATGCTGGTTTTTTATCGTATCTCGCACCGCCATCTGCACATATACTTTCTCAAACGGGGTATGGTCGATAAACTGCTCCTTACGGTCTTGGTAGCGTGAAAAGTTGCGAAACCCTAACTTCCCATTTGCCTGGATCAATTCCGCGCGCAAATTCTGCTTAATCAGAAGGTAGGCATAAAACCAGTCCAGGTTCCCCAGAAACTGTCTATCCCCGCTATATATTTTCCGGTATATTTCATACATAAAATACCGTTCCCCACAAATCACTTCATTCAAGCGGTCGTGTTGGTTTTGAATTAAAAACCCCTCGCAGATTGTATAGTCTAGTTGCCCTGCAGCATATTTGTGCCGCATCTTTACAATGCAATCTTGGATATCCGAAAGGTAAAATTCCAGTTCCCCGGGATGGCTGAGCAAATATGCCACATCCTGGTACATCCGCATCTGTTCCCGCCGTTTCCCATCTCTCAATGAAACCTTCTCCCGTGTATCAGGATCCTGGATACCGCGCCTTACCAGCGCAAAGGAATCATCTTTGAGGCATGCGAACAGATACAGCCGAAGAAGCGCGGCCTGCAGATATGTTTGGTACAGGCCGTCTTCTGTATATTCGTCAGAATATGACATATTGCGGTCCATTCTGCTGTTTTCATAACTACGGAATACGCGTGCAAATTGCGGATTTAACACATCGTTCATAATACTGATCCAAGATAAATGAAACATAGGCGCAGAACCTTTTAAATGAAAATGGTTCTCGGCTACGCCTTTTTCCATCAAGCGGTTGAGCGACTTGTTATCATGCCCGGCTACCGGCGGCCAGAAAAAATTGACCCTGCGATACCCTGCCAGTATATCTTTCTGGGCAAAAAATGCCGCTATAAACAAATCTTCCTCCAGCCCTACAGTCATTTCACGCCAGCGCAGCAAATGCTCATACCGGCATAACGGCTTTTCATTTTCTTCCGTCAACACCTTATCCGCGAACAGCACCAACACGTCAAACGCGTTTATTTTCTGCTGCCCCCCGACTGTTTCACACCCGTACATTTTACGATTATGCCATTCCAATTCCGCGCATAAAAATGCATACAGGTTTTCCACTTCGTTGCGCGAATAATAAGGCATATAAAAATTCGCCAGCGATAAGAAACTGCCGCGCGCAACCTGCCCGTAACGGACTCCTCCAGATAAAACTTCTTTGGGCGATGTATGGCGGAATAATATTTTAATCACATTGCGTAAATTGTCCATTCTTTAATTGTAGTCTCCTTTTTAATCTAGAGAGGGTGCAGTTTTCAAACACGTATTAGCGCGGCTGGAAAGCTCTGTATATTGCGTAAAACTGTTGTTGAAAACATTCCTTTGTCCCCGGGTCCAGAAAATCCGGCTCCAAAAAAATCCGGCTCTGTACCCGATCCGCAAATTTATCTTCAAAATCCGTATGCTCGCCCAGTTTTTCATAGTATTGATCCCTTTTTTCCAACTCTTTCCAGATCGTTTTATATTTGTCCGCTATTTTTTCGTATAGCATCTTAGCAGCTTTTTCACCGGATACCGTGGAACGCCGCGCAAATTCTTTTCCGACGCTGTATAAAATTTCTATGTTCTGTATTGGCAGCTTATCTGCTTTTGGCCCGTTTTTTTTCAGCATTTCTTTATACTTTTTAACTAGCTTTTCTGCAGGATCCCCCCATCCTCCTATATTATCCTCAGCTTCGCTACACACACACTCCATCAGCCCATTTACACATTGCGTCAATAAATACTCCATTTTTTTTGTATCTTCCTGCGGCGCGCTGCACAAAAATCCTAAGATATAGTTGCGGTAAATCCAATCCATCGGCGGATATACTGCATATGGTGCGGCTTTTTGCTGCCACGATTGTATATTTTCTTGGTTTTTGCTGCTTCTATCTTCCGTCTCATTTTGCATGTGTCCGGGCAGGCGAGAATTAACTAATCTAGTTTCGAGCGTTGCTTGCGAGGCCTTATCTGTTTTTGGGTTATCGGTTTCTAGCCCATCCGTTTCCTTTCCGTCACTCTCTACGCCATCGTATTTCTCCACATGCCCTACCAGATCCTGCATGTCCATCTGCATATCTTCACTTGCCCTATTATCTGCGTCTGTCTGTTGCCGTTCCACTTTTACAAATTCCTCCCAGTTCCATGGCATTTCCCCAATATCAATAAACAGCCACGTATACAGCCATCCAAATATAGCCTCTTTATTCTGCTCAAAGATATCATCGACTGCCTCTTCCAGTTTCCTGTTTCGAATCTGCATACTTGTTTCATCATTGCAGTATAGCGCAAGCTTGCCCCGATTACACATCCCGGCAATCTGCTCTACGGGCTTTGCCTCATCAATAATGCCGTATTCCCAGTCTCCCCAAATGCTGCATCCGGTGATTTTCCTGCGCGTTTTTTCCTCCGCCTGCGCCAATGCTGTCGCATACAAAACGAAAATAGCGTTTACAAACTCCACATTGTGTATATCCGCCTCTTCCATCATACTACAGGCAAATAATACCTGCCCCAGGCTCTTCGTATCGTCCCTGTTTCGGAGCATTTTCGCCATTTTTTTTGCATATTTCCCATAATTTCCATCCTGCAGATATTTCGCAATATACCGGACTACCGCAGAATTCCAGTCACTTTCCTCCAGTGAAAACAGCCATTTTATAAATGCGCGCTGGCTTTCGTCCGTAATCCGTTCCATCAGACGGTTTGCCAAGTCAAACCTGAGCCATTCACATCCATTTTCTACGCCAACCTTTACCAGCTGTTCAAAATAATTCACCATTTCCCGTAACGAATGGCTTTGCATAAAATGCCGTCCGCGCCTTACGCCGTCGAAATAGATGCCGCACCTTACAGCAATCGTTTTTAAGATCCAGTCCTTTTCCCGAAACTGCGACGTGTCACAGTTTTCATACATCGTTTTCAGCCCTCCTTTTTCAATCCGGTAGCCGGCGGCATTTTCCTGCAATTCCGGCAGGTTAACCCGCATATTATAAGGTAGGATCTTTTCTAGGTAATCATTGACAAAACGGTAGCAGTCTCTCCCGTTTTCATAATACTTTTTGTAATGCCCCTCACACATGATTTTTAACCTGTCTATATCAGCCGTCAAAAGCACAATAATTTCCGGGATGCTCAAAAACCTGCGTATTTCTTCTAGAATCCGTTGCGCCATGCCTGCACTCATATCTACGTCGTCAACCGCAATGACCAAGAAGCATGTTTTCCTGCCTTCCCCTGTTTCTCCCCAGCCCCGGCCGCCCACGCCTGGGCATTCCTGGCCCCTATGTTCCAGCCCCGGGCCTTCGATCCCGGTTCCCTCCCAGCCATAGCCTTCAATGCAAGTATTTTCCCAGCTCCGGCTTTCGATCCCGGCGCCTTCCCAGCCATGGTAATCCATCAGCGCTATGTAGTTTCGAACCAGTTTTTGCAGCTCCCTGCGCAGGTTCATGCTCGCGGAGAGTTTCTGCAGGGTACTTGTCACCGGCACAAATTCACCGTCCATATCCGGCTCCCCGTGCTCCCTCTTTTTCAATACCAGATAGGCGCCGCGCACATCGGAAAAGCCTGCCATCGTCTGTTGTTGTAAGTGTTGGAAATTTGCGTCATTCGCGTACCCGTAGTAGTAGTCAACCCGCTCCCTAACGTTTCCCCACATATTTGCCAATACGACGTCCAGCACGTACTCGCTGCCCGCCAGGGTCGCCGCGTCAATATATGGCAGCGTATAAAACGCGGCGCCATATCCCGGTTTTTCAAACTTACAGCCAGCGTCCGGTTTAAACCGTAGTTCTTTAAGCCAAAAAAGAAAAGACAGCATCGCTGATGTCTTCCCTCTACCTCTTGCCCCCAGAAACGATATTACGTTTGATGCCTGCTCGTCAAATCCGTTCACACGATAACTTTGGCATATGATATCTTCCAGCAGCCGCTTCGCTTTTTCATATACTTCTCCAAACAGCAGCTGCCCCGTCTGCTCCAGGGATTCCCGCTTCGCCCTATTGACCGTATTCAGGTCTATGCACCTATTCTCCATAAAGCCTCCATATCTTTTGTATTTTCAAACCTTTTTCCATATTTTCAGTTCAAGTTTTTCTATCCTCTATACCGTATCTTTCATGCCGACCATAGAATACATATTCTTCCGCAGCTTTCTGGCAAAGGAATCATCCAGGTACTTTTCAAACCAAACCTTCTTAAGGTATTCGTCCCACCCTGCCTCTTGCGCTAAACTCTGCGCGTATTTACGGTATTCAGACGCGGCAATGTCATCGCCGATATTATATTTATAGAGCTTTGAAAGCGCCATCGCCGCTTTATACAGCTTTTCGGTTTCATCTGGCGAAAGCAGGTGGCTTTCAAGTTTCCACTGCAGGATCCTCATAACGTTCCGGTATCCACGGGCGGCATGCCCATAAACCCCTTCGGCCTCGCAGCATTTCGCAACCTGGTACCAAGCGTCGTAACACTGTGGCTTGATCCGCAGAGCCCGCTTTAATACCTTTACCGCCGGACGGTACTCTTCCAGATAATGCCGGTAGATTTTCCCGCATTTATAATCTCCATAAAAACAATGGGCAGCCCGTATATCCTGGTAGATATCGAACGACTGCATCCAGTCCCCCTGCAGTTCAAGCAGGATGTCGGCTTTCAAAAACAGCAGCGCCTCATTGTTCTTATACTTTCTCTCTAAGCGGCTGCATTGTTGGAATAATTCCTGCGCATCGTACTGGTGCAACATACCATTGCGCATACAAACACGGTCCAGCTCATATTTTGCGCATAACAGGGTATACCGCAGCAAGTCGGAGCAGCTGCCGTCCTCTACATATCGTGGCTTGCTATAATCTCCGTCAATTTCCTTTATCAGCTCCTCCAAATCGTAAATAAAATTCTGATAAGCAAAACATGCCGTTAAAACTAGTTCTTTTCTGATGCGCAGGCACCGGGCATACTGCGTAACTGGTAAAATATCATAATCCAAATAGAGTTTCGCCAGTTTATGGACGTTTTTATTCCATTTCTTTAGGCTTCTGACCAGCCGTTTTTTGGAAGTCGTCCGCTTCAGTATCCTATGCAGCTTGTCGATAAAGCTGCTGAGAAAATCCTTGTTTTTATGCTCCCTGTACAAGACCACCTCAAATGTTTCCAGTTCCACCAGGTTTACATAGCGCCACCTTTCCGAGCAGACGATCATTGTCTTTTCAAAATCCAGCCTTCCAATTTCATACTCCGTCTCTATATCTGTTTCTCCGTTACCCAGGATATAGATATCCGCTACAGACACTGCGCCGCTTTTATATTCCTGCTCTTGTTCTCTATCTTCAATATAAAATCCAAGGTATTTTAAAAAGCCGCTGATAAACAGCCTGGGCGTAATATTGGTGCTATTGCAGTATAATCTGATAATATCCATGGGTAGCCTCTGTGTGATTTCATAAGAATGTGGTGCTGGGTTTTACGGGTTCTATCTGGGTACAATTATTCCAGCCCTGTTTACGCCAGCCCACCAATAGAAGGAGGGTTGCGGCGATTTCTTTATATTATACAGCTATCCTAGGAAAGATTGCAAGAGAGGGTTTAATAAAGATAGATTGAACTGTTGTGATTAGGCAAAAGATTTTATTTCCTTGCCTTGCTTTATTTGCTACAATCTCTCTTTATAGCTGCCATTTCTATTTTTTAAAGCATACAACTGATTTTCCAGCTCCCTATTATCCAATTTCAGTTCGCGGTTTTGCATTTCGAAATAATGGATCTGATTTGCCATCTTTCTCCCAGACGCCGCGTTGCTAACGATAATATACAGTATGGCAAACGCAATCGCAGCAACTAAAACAATTGCTACGGCCATACGCCGTTTCCTCCCCCTTGCTTTTATATGTAATTCATCGTACATATTTTCTTGCAGCTGCACTTGCAACAGCTGGCAAAATTTTTTTACAAACCCGACATCTAACCCCCTCTTGCTCTCAATGATCCATCTGCCCAGCTTATGTTTATCCATGCTAACAGAAATACACAAAATATCCAGCGTATGTTCCACAACTATTTTCTCCGCCTGTTTCCCGTAAAAACTGCAAAAAGATTCATCCGCAGCATTCATAGTGCACAGCATGTCATAAATCATCGCCGAATACCAGATTTTTTGCATGCCGTTTGCATATGCGCAGATTACATCCAGCATGACTCGCAGTAACGCAAACTTTATCCGTTCATCGGACGCATACATCCAGTTTTCAGACACCTCTTCTTCTGCATCCAGCAATACAGATACAATCGTATCAATTAATTGTTTCCTTTGCTTTCTTTCTTGTATCCCTTCTCTTGGACAATTGCGCACAATTTCACAAAAAGAATCATATACAAACTTTTTCCATGCCTCCTGGCTGAACGCGAACCGATGCATGGTAAGCTCCATCTGCAGGCGGTCGTAGTCCTCCCTGTCTTTCACTGCGCATGTACGGAATTTCTCATATCCGTCTATTACTTCAATAATATCATTGCTTTTTTGATAGAGTGTACAAAATCTTCCTATATATTTTTTTCTATCCAATCCACCACCCCAACTTTCTGCTCCTCTTTTTGATGAAACTCTCATCAAACTATATATACTTTTATAAATACTTTTATAAATACTTTTATAGATTCTTTTATAGATTCTTTTATAGATTCTTTTTATTCAAACGTCCGGACCCTGCATTTGCTCTGTTTCTTAATATATTCTTCCAGCAAGTCTCCTTTTGCATCGCTGCTCCTCCATAGAAACGGCGTAAATTTTACTTTATGAAATCGCGGATGTATGCCTATTTGCTCTGCCTCCCCAAAAACCATTAACTGTGCATACTTCCGTAATATCTTTGCATCTGTAATAAAGTACAGCCTCCGATCTACCTTTGCCTGTTCTTCCTCCGCCCCCTGCGTCTGTTCCAACAAGGCCATGCCCATCATCCAGATATGCGCCGCATTTCCAACCTTTTCTGGTTCTTTATAGAAAATGGGTGTATCCCTCTCCAGTTTTTGAAATATCCTTACATGCAGCTCTGGTGTTCCGTAAACAAAAGCAATTTGAATTTCCTGATATGTTTCAAGCTCTTCCTTCAGTTCCCGCTGCAACGTTTCCAGCATCTGATTAACTGGACTCTCCTTCTGGTAACGAGACCGGTTCTGATATACACATACTACTACGTATAGTATCTGTCCTTTCATATGCAATGCCTTGCCAAAATCTTTTGTTGCCATATACAGCTCCTTTTTACACAAACTATGAAAACATTTCGGATGTTCCCCAAAAAATTTCCTCCACAATTCCTTGGATATATTCCAATAAATCCCACCCATATAAGGAAAGAAGCTCCGACAAGCTGCTATAATACGCTTCATTTTGTCCGTTTTCTATAATCTCGCCATTACGGTCTACCATTTTAAACTGTGGCATAAAAATATCTTGGTAAGTATAAATGTGGGCAAACTGCAGCCCCCGATTGCCGATATTGTGCCTGTCTTTCGAAAAATCCGGCTCCATGTCTTCTTCTGGCAAAGAATCTGAAAGCAGCAGCAGTCCACGGCATGTATTGCTATTACCAGAAATATTTAACTTATCCAAACTTACCTCAAGCGCCTCTTCCAGATTTTCTTTTCCACTACGACTACCGCCTTGAAATTTCACCCTTTTTACATTCTGCAGGAATTCCAGTTCAGATACGGTAAAACACTCCTTATTTTTGAACTTGATTTGTTCGGCTTTATGATGCAGTACTGTCAATCCATATTTTAGAAACATACCGTTATGTATCTTTTTTTGGTCCTGAAACATTTCCATCAATTTACCAAGTATAAGATAAACCTTAGGAAAGACTTTACAAAACGAATAAGTACCGTCTAATATGATATCAAGAAAAAACTCTTTTTGATTGCCTGCGTCTTTTCTAATTTCTGCATTGCTATCTGAAGGTTGGCTGATATTTGTATCTTCATCGGGATCTCCGTCCATAATGACCTCATGCTGCTCAATCCCCTCAAACCAGCTCAAAGCTTCTTTTTTGCTGTCTGCCTCTACATTGTTTATGTCTGGACTGCCTGCTGCCGCATGACGGATATCCGAATTGTCTGTTTTATTTTGTATTTCTTTATTATTTATCTGCCCCTCTTCGTTTCTATCGTTACGGCGATGATCTTCTGTATCACGAGTGTCTGTTATCCTATCTTTTTCTTTTATTCTATCTTTTTTTTCGCCGCTTTTGTTTAAATGGTTTCCCTCCCCGTTTCTTTCGCCTAATATATTTTCGCTTCTAGCGTTTTCATTCAAGATGTTTTCACTGCTCTGTCCTCTGCCGTTTTCGTCACTGCTTTCCTCTAACCCCTCACCCTGATCTGAACCGATCCGTTGTAAATCGCAAAGTTGTTTCACGTATTCTCCATGAACCCTGCCTTTCAGATACCGGTCCTTATACCCTTTGGTGTCTCCCATATGCTTCCTCCTTTTATGAAATGCGAAATCTAATTTCCTGCTGTCCTATGATAAACGCATCTCCGGAATGAATCTCATAATCATCCCTTTCCGACTTCCGAACAAGATCAGCTGCATAGGGAATATAATAAATGCTGCTATTGATATTATATATGGTCATTACAAGTTGGCCTTCCAGCAAAATATCCCGCATTGTATAGTTATATAACCGCTTCCCCCGCCAGCCCAACTTCTTTGGAGAAATCTGGCAGGCTACATTTTGTGCGTGCTCTATGCCGCGATCCATGCGCTTTTTTAACAGCGGCATTTCATTGATACGCATATTGGTTACATATGAGGCAACAGAATTTCCGTAAAATTCAATTAGGAACGCCTCCATTTCCTTCTTAATTTCAAAAACCGAGCGGAATCGATCTTCCCTTTTCGCACACATCCTGCGGATCATCTGAATCAGTTTTACATAACGCTCCCCCAGATATTTTGTTTGACAAAATCTGTTTTCTTCCATCCCAAACGCCAGGTTTTCATCCTTGCAGTAATCTAGATTTTCAAGCTCCGTATCCTTATAATAATGCTGCCCACTTAGCCAAAAAAAGAAAACCCTGCCCAAAGAATAAATATCAGACTGGATATCTGGTACCACTTTCCCATTAACAACATCCGGATCCATATACCCGGGTGTCCCTGCCAGATTTTTATCCTCGCCAGTCAAAATTGTGCCTGAACTTCCTGGCGCATGTGCATTGTCAAAATCTACAAGGACAACGTTCCCTTCTTCTGTAATCATAATATTATCTGGTTTCAGATCCCGGTGTAAAAATGAATCATGCTCGCGAATCGTGGAATAGTAATGGATGCTATAAATAAGCTGCGTCATCTGCCTAAACATTTCCTGCTCATATTTCTCCTCACTGATTATCTTTTGTCCTTTGCGTTCCAATTGTTTCTTAATGTATTCTGCCAGCGTACTGCCAGAAATATGTTCCATCAATACACCATATATTTGCCTGCCCTCTGGATCTTTTCCTTCAAATTGTTTGACCATACGTTCGATATATGGATAATGTAAGCGGAACCCGCTCTCACGCTGCAGATATTTCATTGCGTTGCTATCCTTTAGACAATACTTCATAAAAAAATAGTCGCCGCCGCCTATTTCCTGTACCTTTTTTACAATACTGATGGGCGCATCCCCTGTATAATTTTTGGTATGTATGCCTACCAGCGATTTGTACTGCTTTCCGTCCAAGTCTGTAATATATTGTTCTTCTTCCATTTCCCTACTCCTTAGATACGACATAAAGGATTGCCGTCTGGTCGTCATTTGTATCTTCGCGCGCCCGTTCAAACAGCTTCGATAGGACATCCCCCTCTTTCCCTTCTCCGCAGCTATCTAGCAGCTCCAAGATTTCATGCTTTTCCCATCTACCAAAAGCCCCGTCCGTACCCAATAAAAACATATCCCCACAGCAGATTTTACCTAGCACACAACAGAAAATGTCCTCATCATCCAAGGACGAATATGCGCCCAGGCTTTGATACAGAACATTTGAATTTGCATAATATTCCGGTGAATAACGCTCATACCTGCCTGCTTCCACGTCCAGCTCCGCCTCCGTCTGGAGCTTCGAGATCAGCCTAAGCTCCCGCGGCTGCGCATGATAGTAGTAAATGGGAGAATCCCCCACATTGGCGGCCACTGCGTAACCGCCCGCAATACATACCACGCTGCATGTTGTTCCCGTAGGTTTTATAGCATCCGCTTTTTTACATACGTCATCATTCGCCGCTTTGAAAGCTTCTTTTACAATTACACAAAGTTTTTCAGCAAAACAGGAAATAGAAAACATATTGACATCATTTTCCATATAAAGCCCTACAAGCTTATCATAAAATGTCCGTGAAAAGCCCCTCACAGCATTCCCTGCAGCCTTGTCCCCATCTTGCATCCCCCCCATTCCGTCCGCAACAACCAGAACCTTTATATTAATATCTTCCATAAACCGATATTCAGAAAACAAAAACCGGTCTTCATTCACTCGTATCCTGTGGTTCTTTGGCTTCGCCCCATTGGTTTTCATATAGATTCGATATTCTTTCATGACTGCCTCCTGCATCGATTCACACGTTTGTGCGTACTTCTCTGATCTATTTGCTATACGCCCCTTTGTCCAATACGCTCCTCCCCGATAATATCTTTATAATAATCCAATTTTTCAACTGTCCTGCGCAATCTTTCTTTTTTATCTGCTTTACGGACGACCGTATCCACTCTATCTCCCCCAGTGCTATCCGTACTATAAAGATATAATTCACCATATCCGCTCGTTTTTTTCTCGTAGCGCCCATCGTTGCCTGCAAATAGACCGTCCGACACCTCTTTCACAACTGCTGCGGCATCCAAATACTTTTGACGTAACATCTGCCGCTGTTGCGTTGTAAACGCATTCCACATACCGTCCCGCTGCGCAACCTGCTTTAATGCGCAACCTGCTCCCCGCAGCTTTTCAATTGCATCCAGGCACTCTTTATAAGAACTGCCTCCTTCACATTCCGCCATGCAGCCTTTTCCGGTTTGCGGTTTCTCCTGTAACGGCTTGTCCGCTTGACCGTTTGTTCGCAGAAAACTATGCCCTCCTTCTGGCTTCTTTTGCGGTAGTTTTTCCAGTTGCCGGATGCTTTCCATGTCCGGTGTATCTACCTGCCCTCGTTTCAGTGTCTCTATAAATTCAGTGATATCTTTTTGATAAGGGGCAGTATTGCATCCAGCAAACACATCCAGCCTGCAGTCCTTATACTTTACAACCTGTTTCCACAGACAATAACAGTTCCGGTTTACTTCGGCTTTTCCAGCAACCGCTTCATCCTCAATAGGGGCATACGCAGGGTTTTGCTGGATTTTAGCATATATGCTTTCATATTGCCCGACGTCGCATAACGGGATACTTTCCCATATACTATATGTTCGGACCCCTAGCATCAACGAACAAAAAAGCTTGCTCGTAAGGTCGCCTTTCGCGTTTGTTTCCCACAGTTTCTTTTCCACGTTCTTTCTATAATCCAAACTCATAGCGTTTCGTTTTTTCAGATATGCCGTAAATCTATTCCTGATTGTTTCCGGAATTTCCCCTTTCAGTTTCTGCTCAACAATCGTTTGTAATTTCAATGAATAGCCCTGATCTGATAACCCATGGTACAATTCCTCTACCTGCAAAAAATCTGGGATATTGCTAATTTCTTCCAGATGCTTCTTAATACAGGAATCTTTTTTTACATATAAATCATTCAGCACCTGGCTGCGGATACTTGTTGGAATGCGCTCGACAAAAAGCTTGTAATTATGCCTGCTATTATCATATGCCAGGGTAATCAACCGTGTAATTGCCGATATTTCCTGACTTTCTTTTATTATATCGCCGTTTTCTGGTGCAATGATATATTTCCATGCCATAACCATCTCGTTTTTACCCAGATTGTCTACAGAAAGGATATAATTTATCAACACTTTCCATTCCTGTATACTATTTGTAGCGTGTTCTACCATCTGCTCCATTGTAATTGGACATTCCTCCTGTTTTACTGGCTTTTTATGGTCCAGTTTCCAGAAAAAATACAATTCATTAAAATCGGACATACTGACCCTGGACTTTTTATGATGTTCCAGGATTTCCTTTACAAAAGTTTGAAAACACTGCTTCGACTGAAGCGCCATTTGAGCCAATATCTGAAAAAACTCCGGCGCTTCCTCCTCAGGTTTCCTGCCAAGCGCAAAATAATAGTCATAAAGCGCTTGATCTGCAGAATAGGCCAAATTTACGACAGAGATATTTTCCTTTGTATACACGCCATAAGAGAGCCTCTTTTGATATTCCGCCGCTTCCTTTCCTACTCCGGGCACAAGGCAGCTGGCCAGCCAGGTTATGTCCCTTGCAATTTGCGCATGCTCTGCCTCCTGATAGAGCGAACGATCCAGCAGGATCAACAGCAAGTTTCGTTTATTTAGCATAACCGGATATAATTTATATAGAAATTCGGCCAGTTTCCCCTGGTCAAATTCGTACTGATGTAAAATCTTTTTATAACTGTCATGATTTAAGTATGGAGCAACTTGTACTGGTGCTAATGTTCCTATTTGCCTATAGCTTTTTTGAAACGGATACTTCAAATAGTATTCTTCCGGCAGTGGTGCGTTTTCTTTTGTATCCATATGCTGCACCGGAACAAATATATGGCAGAGCTTATTGCCGCCAACTTTATCCGTCCCTGGCGCCGGGCTTATTCCTACGCCAACAAAAGCTCCAAATTCTTTTGCATAGATTACAAATTCAGCCGTTTTATCTACGCACTCGGATTCCGTGTAAAACCTGCCCCCAATGCTTAGGCAATCATTCAAAAACATCTTATCCTGCCTGCTTGCCGCAACAATCCGCAACCCTTCTTCTCCATCTTTATCTGTAATCCCCCTGTATGCCCTTGTATAAAAAGCCTGTTCAAATTTCATACGCTCACCTTTTCTTTAGCCAGCCCTTATCATCCATCATTTTCAAAATACATACCATTAATGGCTCTGCAACATGAATTGGCTGATAATCCCCTATCAACACATCCACATTTTTGTATTTCGCCGGTTCTGTATCACATCCTAAAGCGCTGATACAATGCCATGTAACCGCCCTCCGTCTCCTTCCTTGCGAACCACTTGTTTCTGCATAATCACTTCTGAATCTATCTATATCAATATCTCCAAATAACTTATATTCTTTAATCATCTCCTGTACCCGTTCGCTCCGTTGTTCTATCACGTTTATATCAAGCATATCCGTATCTTCTTTTAGATCAAATAATGCCTTATATTTTGGATTTGAACCAATTGTCGACTGCAGCAGATCGCTTTTTATGATTACACCCATAAAATACATCCGTTTTAAATTTTCCAGGCATCCTTCCTGTTGCATAACTTCTTTATATTTATCATACACAGATAATGCAGCTGAAATTCCGTCTCCCGTTGGTTTTGTATGTTTTATTTTATCCAAGATTTCTTTCCCTGTTATAAATTTTGGGGGGAATTCATTTTGCATTCTCCCCTGCTCTTCAATTGGAATCCTTTCATATTTACCTATCAGTTTTCTTTCTAATGTTATTTTCTTTTCAAGTATTTTAATGTTCAGATCCCGCGGATCAAACAAATACATTACCGCCTGCATTTTTTCCAGAAGCATACGGAGATTTTGATTTTCATGTATATTCATCTTGCTGAGGTTTTCTCCTGAATTATCATAGATTCCAATGATCAGGGTCTTATTCTTATTCTCATTTTTATAATGAATATTTAAAAACACAGGTGGTATCCAGTATTCACGATTCGTACTTTGCGCGCATTCTCCTCCTTTTCGGCACATTTTGTTCGCGCTTTTTTGCATTTCATAATAATCCGTGTCATTTTCATCCTCTGTCCTATGCGCTGTTGCAATATTTATTTTCTCTTTATCATTTCCTGTTACTAGGCGTGTTAAAGGCTTCAATGCTTCCCAACTTTTATACATCGTAGATAACAGCCATGTCGTTTTCCCCCTCCCGGAAGGCGCCATAAGTGAAATCCCCCCAAAATCATCTGCGACAAGCCATCCAATTGGTAGTCTTTTATGGCAATGCGGACAGCATGGAACCGCATACATGATTTCGTATTTGCTTTCATTTTTAAATGTATAACATCCATTACGCTCTTTTATGCATTCCAGCTTTTTATTTTCTGAATAGGACATCCGCTGCTCATCCTTATCATACTCATAATTTTCCTGATCCGTTGCATTTACTTTATCCAATCTTTCTTTATTTGCGATTTTTTTCTTTTTCCGAGACTCATTATTCGGTTCAATTCTATCTAACAGCTGCGCTAACCCGCTTTTTCCCCCTTCTTCATCACTTGCTTTTAACAAAATATACTCATTCTTTGAACTCTGTCTGAAACGTTCATCCTTGTGTTTATCATTTTCCTCCAAATTTGACAGCTCTTGCTCCCCAATAACAGTTTCTTTTTTTACTCTTTCCCAATTCCAACCTTTGGGAAATGTTAATTCATACGCAAGTTTTTCCTCATGAATTTCTTGAAAATCATACGGGCAATAATTTAGCTTCATCTTCTCCCCCTTATTTATAATTCCACGGATACGACCATACTTATTGCTCCAGATCCCTGCATAATATTTAAACGGTACTGCTGCCCGCCCATAAGCACAGCGCTTTGTATCCACACTGGTTCCGTGTCCATATCCTGCGGTAGCTGCAGACAGGAAAACGGCCTAGCGCTTCGCAATTTCAGCCCAGCTTCCCTACCTTCTTCACATCCGTAGACATAAATCCCAGTGCTAGTACGTATTTCATCGCTAAGTGTCCCATATCCAAACAGTTTTACATCATCCAGTTTATAATATCCTTGAATCATGTCTTCTCCCCAATCCCAGCAGACTTTTTTTCCCGATACGTCCGGCAGTCCCGTAATATCGCTTATAACCAAGCTGCATCTGATATCGGAGTGGAGCATTTGGTGTATTTTCCCTGCGGCGTCCCCAATCTCTTGTATTTCACCAAATAGCTTCTCCGCTTCTTCTTCCAGTGTACCATCATTTCTTTTCAGGTTGTCCAGTTCTTTCTCCATTTGCGTACAGGCTTCCTTCAATGTCCTATTGACCCTATGTAAATGCTTCTGTTTATTTTTTTCATTATCTACCTGTTGGGCATAAATATCCACGCTTTTATCCATTTCTTTTATTCCATTTTTAATTTCCGCTGTTTTCTTCACATCTTCGCCAATATCGCTTTCATAACTTTTTTCCAGATACTTTATAATTTTAAAATCCTCCTGCTGTTCCTTTGTTAATGACTGTGCAAGCTTTAAAATGCCAATAGCCTTCCCTCCATCCTCATCTTCCGCATGCAATGCGTCGTCTATAATATTCCCCAATTCAAATATGCCGTCTATAATCCGATTGCTTTTTGTACGCTCCTCGTCGAACATTTCCTTTGTTTTGGCAAATTTTTGTATATATTTTCCCTTTTTTCCCTTTTGCCACCACTGGTCGAAGAACATAAGTATAGGGACAAGCGCCACCACTGGAATTAACTGATAAACAATATTCCTTATCTTTCCTATAGCTTTATTCTCCAATACCCCCTGTACTACCGTTTCCGCCACCATGCCAGAGGCATCCGCCAGCTGTATCGTAAATTTTATATCTCCAGCTTTTTGCGCCTTGATATCCAAGTAGCCATCCCGCTGCTTTGCGGTTATTTTATTTTCTTTATCCGCCGAAACCACTTTCTTTACTTTTATCGTTTCCCCTTCCAGGTCTTCAAACAACCTCTTCTCTTCTATAGAGAAGTGGATTTTTCCGTCTTTTGACTCGCTGCCCCGAAAAACCTCATTTTTAATACTATGCACAACTGGCGCTGTCCTTTCCACCGCCCCACAGGCAAGTGAATAATCCAGATCTACAAAATCTTTATAGTAAAGATGCATGTCGCACCTACATGTGCCATAAGTGTCAATCACAAACGGTTCACTTTTCGCAATGCCGCTATCAATCGTGGCTTTCACCTTATATACGCGCCCATTTCCGCTTTCACCATTAACAGTTACCTCCGTTTCGACTTCTGCAACCTGGTCAATCTGTATCTGTCTATCATTTTTATCATAAAAATAAATAAACAGCTGTACCTGCTGTCCTTTGATAACCTGATCCAATGTTTCTTTTACAGGTACAAGCTCGGCCGCTGCTTTCAGGTTTGGATAATAGGCAATTGTCCCCTTCACCTGATTTTTCATTTCACTGACGCGAAGTTTATAGGTGCCATTTTGAGGATTTTCACATTTTATAAATGTAGCCGTTGCTTCCTTCCCCTTTGTATCTTTCCAGATCTTTGCATTCACCTGGCTGTCGTCACAATATAGCTGCGCCTGTACATTTGCGTCCAGAAAAATCCGCACATTTTCAATACCAATGGACGGTACGTAAAATGTTTCTGAACCAAATGAATCTACTGCTATTTTACGATATTTCATATTATTCTGCGCACGATAAAAAACCTTTGCAAAATCATCGGATAGTTGATCAATTTCTTGTCCGTCAATCTCAAGAAACCGTTCCTCTGTATAAAAATTATTATCAGAGTAGTAATTGACTAATTTTTTTAAATTCTCACTCTTACTCTCCCCCTTTTTTATATAAATGCAATATATTTTCACACCAAGCTTTTTGAGTCGTTTTGCCTGTTTTTCCATCTCCTTATCCGCTTCGTCCTCATATGTTTGGTTATTCGGCGTTTTATCATTATATCCGTCACTAAAAAGGATAACGATTTTTTCCCGGGAAACGCTGCTGTTTTCAAATTGATCCGCCGCTGTTTTTAAGGCAACTCCTATGTTTGTGTTCTTATTATCCTCATCTTGTTTATTCATATGAAGGAAATTTAATAGATCCTGACTTTCTTCTTTTCTATTTACGGATACAAAATCTTTTTGTTTTTTTTGATACACGCAATCGGTAAAATAATATGCCCCAATCTGAAAATCAGACCCAATTGCGAGATTGGTAATATTTCGAAACGCCTGATCGCGTTTTTTCTGATGCCCCCACATGCTCCCGCTGTTATCAATTAAATAAATCATATCATATCCTTGAAACGATGGGTTCAGTGGTTCTTCAGGCGTTAGCTTTTTTCCTGGGCCTGCATCCATACTTTGCGCACTATATACCTCTTTATATCCAAAACATGCCATATGGTAAAAAATAAACATTGTCGCTATACATATACACAATACCCTCGCAGACGTAACTGTATTTGCCTTTCCTCTCATAGACTTTTCTCCTTTGTCTCTTTGATTTTCTAACCGTGTAGATCATTTCTATATGAGTTGCGTTATTAACCGTTTATTAATTACTTTTTGCAATAATAAAATTTTAGCTATAATCAGGTATAAGAATAGTTAAAAACAGTATATCCAATCCTCCTATTAATGTCAATTTTTATATTCGCAGCCTATGCCGACAATAAAGCTTTACACCCCCACCAACATTCGCTATAATAAAAAAAACAAAAAAGCCCGGAACCTGTACCGCGCGCTGGCGGTCAGTACCACCCATCTAAAATAGATAAGGAGGACCCACATGAAAACAGACATCCAGATTGCACAAGAAGCATCTATGCTGCACATCCAAGATGTTGCCGCAAAATACGGCATAGCGCAAGACGACCTCGAATTATACGGCAAATACAAGGCGAAGCTTTCCGATACACTGATTCAGAAGACGAAGTCCAACAAAGACGGCAAGCTGATCTTAGTAACCGCCATCAACCCGACGCCGGCCGGGGAAGGCAAGACGACGACCAGCATCGGGCTGGCGCAGGCCTTCGGCAGGCTGGGCAAAAAATGCCTGCTGGCGTTGCGCGAACCGTCGCTTGGCCCTTGTTTTGGCATAAAAGGAGGCGCTGCGGGCGGCGGTTATGCGCAGGTCGTCCCTATGGAAGATTTGAATTTGCATTTTACCGGTGATTTCCATGCGATCACCTCAGCCAACAACCTGCTGGCCGCCCTGCTGGACAACCATATCCAGCAGGGCAACGCGTTGCGTATCGATACTAGGCAGGTCGTCTGGAAACGCTGCATGGATATGAACGACCGCTCCCTGCGCAATATTGTCGTAGGCCTTGGCTCGAAAACAGACGGCTTTGTAAGGGAAGACCATTTCGTCATTACGGTCGCTACGGAAATTATGGCAATCTTGTGCCTGGCCAGCGATATGGCCGATTTGAAAAAAAGGCTCGGGGAAATTATCGTTGCGTATAATTATGACGGGGAGCCTGTAACCGCGGGGCAGCTGCAGGCAGTCGGCGCGATGGCGGCCCTGCTTAAGGACGCTATGCAGCCAAACCTGATCCAGACGCTGGAACATACCGGGGCGATTGTCCACGGCGGCCCTTTTGCAAATATTGCCCATGGCTGCAACTCAATACGCGCAACTAAAGCGGCGCTTAAAATTGCGGATTACGTTATTACCGAGGCTGGATTTGGCGCCGATTTGGGCGCGGAGAAATTTTTTGATATCAAATGCCGCAAAGCCGGCCTAAAGCCGGACGCCGTTGTCCTTGTCGCTACCGTACGGGCGCTAAAATACAATGGCGGCGTGCCAAAAGCAGAACTAGCCGCGGAAAACCTGGACGCGCTTGCAAAAGGCATCTGCAATCTGGAAAAACATATTGAAAACCTGCAAAAATACGGCGTGCCGATTGTCGTAACGTTAAATTCGTTTCTGACAGACACGCCGGCTGAATATGAGTATATCCGCCGTTTTTGCGAAACGCACGGCTGCGAGTTCGCACTCTCAAAAGTATGGGAACAAGGCGGCGAAGGCGGCATCGCGCTCGCTGAAAAAGTGCTTCAGACATTAGAGGAAAAGCCGTCCCACTACCGGCCGCTCTACCCGGATGAAATGCCGTTAAAAGATAAAATCCATACGGTTGCCACGCAAATCTACGGCGCTGATGGCGTTGCCTACACGCCTGCCGCGGAAAAAATGCTTGCAAAGCTGACCGAGCTTGGCTTTGGCAGCCTCCCGGTATGTATCGCCAAAACGCAGTATTCCTTATCCGACGACCAGCACAAGCTTGGGCGGCCGACTGGGTTTACCGTAACCGTACGGGACGTCTACGTCAGCGCAGGCGCAGGATTTGTCGTCGTATTAACCGGGGCGATTATGACTATGCCGGGCCTGTCAAAATCACCTGCCGCCTATGGGATCGACGTAGACGAAGACGGAAAAATTACGGGGTTGTTTTAGGTTCCGTTCTAAAATTTTATGCATATTCGTCTATAAAAAAACAAATGAGGGGCGGGGAATTGGCTTTAACGCCAGTTTCCCGCCCCTCATTCGGCTTTTATAGGTTCCATCGACTGGAAATTTTAACGACGCAGTGGTGCAAAGCAGGCAGTTCCTTGCTCTGATTTCTGTCTGGATGGAGTGCTAGAGCGTGTTTGAAAAATGCTTTCCGGCAGATGGCGGGAATGATTTTTCAAACACGCTCTAACAACAGCAGCCGCACAGATTCATCAGCATCATAGACATACAAAAACAGTTGAATCCTTCATAAGGCCTGCCATAGCTTTCGCCCATGCTGCTATACCAGGTTCCGCCAAAGTTCAACTGCTGCATCAGCTGCCGGTACTCCATGTTGCTCGGCTCCATGGAGACTGCCTGTTCCGCATATTCACACGCGGTCACATTATTGCCAAGCCCCGCATGCGCAATTGCGCTGTAATAATACCAGCGCGCACTCCGTTCCCCGATATTGTTCAATACATTCATCGCTTCTTGAAAACAGCGGTTTGCCAGATAATTTGCCGCCGCCTGCATCTGCGGCGAATCCTGCGCCCGGCCGCCGCTAAACCCGCGCCCGTATGCGCCCTGCCTGGTGTAGCTGCCGTTTGTATAGCCGCCGTAGCCATACCCCTGCTGTTTTTCCTGCATAATCTGGTTATATGCCTGCTGTATCTCTTTGAAGCGTTCCTCCGCCTGCTCCCTATTCGGATTATTCACATTCGCATCTGGATGGTACTTGCGGCTTAGCGCACGGTACGCTTTTTTTATTTCTTCATCTGTTGCGCCAGGGGACAGCCCCAGCACATGATACGGATTGGCCATAATCCGCGGTTCCTCCAAATTCTGGATCTTTCTTCCTGATTTCTGATTCTAATTTTAAATCTTTCTACTAATTTCTGATCCCTTTTTTGAATCCTTACTTTGATTTTTCACTGCCTTTTGTTCCCTACTTTGGATCTTCTGCTGATTTGTGATCCTAAATCGCTCTCCTAAATCTACATCCTGATTCCCTGGAACGTGCCCAAACAGGCTTCCTTGTCATCTTGCCGCTTTGCTTTTCCCACTTATCTTTTTCATATTCCGCCCTGCCGTCTTGGATATGCCCCTATCCCTGCTTGCCGTTTTCTTGTCGGCTTTGTTTTTCTTTTCCTCTTTTGCCAGCTTTTTCTTCCGCAGGTATTCGTACCTGGTCCAGACGCCCGAATATAAAATATTGCGGCAGATTCCGGCATGGAGCAGTATCGGCAGGCGTTCAAACGACTTCGCGCACTCCGCCATCATGCTTGTGAGCATCAGCCTGGAAAAAGTCTCAAAATCCTGTTCCGTTTCCTGCTGCATCAGCTTCAAGACATTATAGCAATTGTTCTTTTCGTCTTTGGTGATGTCCTCATACGCATCCATCAGATAAATAAATTTACCCATATAAAAACCCAGGCAGCGCAGTTCGTCCGCCCAGATATCGTCCTTTTTCCAGATAAACAGCTCCCCGAGCATCTCCCCGGTCAGCCCCGCAACCGCGTCCACATTGCGTTCCTGGCATTTTTCCGCCTGCTCCAGCCGGCTTAGGTACTCGGCAATCGCCCGTTCCTGCCTTGGGTACTGCCTGCGGATACGCTCATAATCTTTTTTGAACATCTGCGCCATCGCCTTTTTGGTATACGCACGGTTGTCGTTCCAGTCGTCCTCAAAATTTTTAGCGGAAAGCAGTACGTTCATTGCCGCCGCGTAGGCGGTCGCCTGGTTGCACCGCGCGGTACGCTTTTTGGATGGATGCAGCGCGCATATAAATTCCGTCTGTTCATCTTCCAATTCATACAGGCCGGTAAGCAGCACGACCAGAAAAGTCATATCATAATTGAGCAACATCTGCCCTTTCCTGCCAAATTCTTCCTTAAGCACCCGGCAAAGCCCGCAGTAATAAGACTGGTATATGCCGCTCTCGTCTGCATTCAATTTTTCCCGGTTTACATTAATATATCCAAACATAACGATCAGCTCTTTTTTATAAATTCCGTGGTACATTTCGGGCATGTAATCGCAATCTTACCCCTCCCCCGCGGAACCCTGACCTTCTGCCTGCACTTCGGACATTTATAAAACCGGTAATCTTTACGCTGCGCCCAGTGCTTTTTCGCGTTGTCCTTTTTTACCGCCTGCCGATAGCGCCAAGTTAAAAACTTCTGGTTTTGCGCCGCCATTTTCGCTGTATTTTTTGAAAATGTCCGGTATACACTATAAGCCAGCAGCGCTACCCCGGCCAGATAGATGAATGGAATCCGGATAAATAAATACACAACCAAGCAGGCTACCGACACCCCTGTAAGCATCGCGCCTAGCTGGTCGTTGCCGTACCTGCCGTACATAAAGCTCATCATTTTCTGACGTAAACGATCCATTTCCCCACACTCCCATTTTGTATTCTGCCGGGGCGCTCTTATACATTCCCTGTGATCCTCTCAGGGCATGTCGCGTAAGCAAACCGTTAACAAGCAAACGGATAAAAGCATGCCCGGACAATGATCTGCAATACCATATTCTATATGGTATCTTCGATAGTTTTTAATGTCAATGGGATTTGCGGTCTTTTCAGAAAAAATTGAGAATCTTTATATTTTCTTTATGCTTGGTTTTACACGACAAAATGGAACGCCGGCGCTCTGCGGCGTTCCATTCTACTTATCCAGATGGCCGGATTTCCCCTATTCCCAAACATAATGAAAAGCGGTCTGGACATAATGCAAATACGGCTCGGATCGCGTATTTTTAAATTTCTAACGCCGCAATAATACGGTCAACCGCATCCTCCATGCTGCATTTGCTCGTATCAACTACCAAATCCGGGTTCTGCGGCACTTCATAGACGCTCGTGACCCCGGTAAAGTTCGGTATCTCGCCTCTGCGCGCCTTTTTATACAGCCCTTTTACATCGCGCTTTTCACACTCTTCTAACGGCGTGCTGACGTATACTTCAAAGAAATCTTCACCGATAATTTCTTTTGCGTTATACCGGTCTTTTGCATATGGGGATATAAACGCAGTCAGTACAATCAGCCCCGCGTCGTTCATTAGTTTTGCGACTTCCGCAATCCTGCGGATATTTTCCACACGGTCTACTTCTGAAAATCCCAGGTTGCGGTTTAAGCCCATACGGATATTGTCGCCGTCCAGCAGCATCGTATGCTTGTCCATCGCTACCAGCCGTTTTTCCACCGCGTTTGCAAGCGTGGATTTGCCGGAGCCGGACAGCCCGGTAAACCACACGGTCTTTGGCTTTTGGTTTTTCTGGTCGCTGCGGATTTCTTTCGTAACGTCCGTCTCCTGCCATACGAGGTTGTTCGAACGGCGCAGCGTATGCTGCACGACGCCGCAGCCGGAGGTCATATTGGATATGCGGTCGATGAAAATGAAGCTGCCGAGCGCCCTATTTTTTTCAAATTCATAAACCGCGCATTTTTCCGACAGCATAACGTCGCATACCGCCAGCTCGTTTTTATAAATCCGTTCCGCCGGAATATGGTCGCCGGTATTTACGTCGATTTTGTATTTAATTTCCATAACGGACGCCGGCAGCAGCTTTGTCCCGATCTTCACCCAGTAATTCCTCCCGGACAGCAGCGGCTTATCGTCCATCCACAGCACCTGCGCGGTAAACAGATTTGCCACTTCTACATCAGAATCCCTGCAAAGCACGCATCCCCTGGAAATATCGACTTCCTGGTCTAGCTGTATCGTGACAGGCTGCCCCGCCTGCGCGGCGTCTACGCTTTGGTCTGCGACATGGATGCCAGTTACGTGCGCGCTTTCCCGGCTCGGCAGCACCTGCAGCTCGTCGCCGACATGTACTTCCCCGGTCTCTACCTGGCCCTGGAACCCGCGGAACGTATGGTTCGGCCTGCTTACCCGCTGTACTGGCATAACAAATTCCTGGCCTTCCGCCAGATTCGACACTTCGATCTGTTCCAAGTAGGCTAGCAGCGTATCGCCGGTATACCAGAGCATATGGCTGGACGGCGTAGTAATATTATCGCCCTCCGTAGCCGATACCGGAATAATCGTCAGCGATTCTACCGAAAACTCTACCAAAAACCGCTTGATATCCCTGGCAATCTTTTCATAAGTACGTTTGTCATAATAAACCAAATCCATTTTATTCACTGCAAATACAAAATGCCGGATGCCCATCAAGGAACAAATCCGCACATGCCGGCGCGTCTGTATGAGCATTCCTTGCGTCGCGTCAACCAGTATGACCGCCAAGTCGGCAAACGAAGCTCCTACCGCCATATTCCTCGTATATTCCTCATGGCCGGGCGTATCCG
>CASUON010000005.1 GCA_949457475.1 uncultured Lachnospiraceae bacterium | reverse complement strand
TCAATATGCCTTTGCGGCTGGCCAAGAAATTTTCCCGGCCTAACCCACAAGCATTTGACATCCCAGTCACTTTGGTGGTCCGAAAGCCCTTGCGAAACACTTCCTACCAGTCCCGCATATAAAACCTCATATCCGTTTATTTGCTCTTCTTTACGGATATCCCAAAGTAACCGCATCTTATTTTCCATCTTATCAAATAACATATTCTTTCAACACATCCCGCGTTTTCACATAACAAGCAGTTGTCTCTTTTCCTTCTATAATTGCAAAAATGCACAGGTTGGAATCCCCTTTGTCTACGTATTTTCTCTTATCTGTGATAACCATATAATTTTCTGCATGGATATGCGCGATTTTTTCCGCCCCTTTCTTTCGTACATCCACAATACACCAGGTATAATTTTTGTGCTCCGTTTCCTCCCAAGAAACATTTTTAACCGTGCAACGCAGCAATTGGTCTATAAGGCCCGCCAGGCGTCCACCTTCATCAATAGCTTCAACATCCGCGTGCATCTGTGCAAAAGCCCGCCCTATAAAATGGCTGTCATCCAGGTAAACGAAAATATGCTCCTTTGCAAAATCCGTTTTCCCATACGCATACATCTGCCTGTCCGCAATCAAATAAATAAGCGTACCTAATAAATCATAATAAAAGCTCGTGGAATCACACGGATATTTAATAAAACAAGGATGCGAGATAGGCGCTTTTAATTTATAAATGCCATGTTCTTTCATATACGCAGACACTTCTTCCAATACAGGCGCATTTTTCCAATGGCTATAATCTTCCTCCCTCATGTTTACCGGCATATAACGCCTATGCATGGAAACATAAAATGCCCCCCGGTGTTTCCCGCTGTCCAAGTTAAAATAACCGCAACGGTTCCAATATACGATAGGCGCATTACGGATAAAAAACCCAGGGTCTAATTCCATTGCGCGCCTCATTTGTTCAAACACCATTGCACGGTTATGCAATACATTCTTTTTCCATCTGTCCGTAATTTCTATCTTTGAAGCTTTGCCGGATTCTATACAAAAATCCAAATATCTTTCAGCAGTATAATGGCCGGCATCATTTAACAGGAAACGAAAAAAATCAATATGTGGAACCAAAGATAAAATGCTTTTATCATACCATATGTCATCGGGCACTTTTATATCTGTATGCAGCAGCTCGATCGGAAGGAGGGCCGTAACACATCCGGTATCCCGGCATACAACCGCCCCATCCGTTATCTTTGGCAGCTCGTGCTCCCTGGTTTTAGGAATAGGCACTCCTTTTTGGGCCTTCCCTTTCTCCATGGCGTCATATGCCTGGTAAATAGCTTCTAACGCCGGATCACTGCCTCCCTCCAAAATAAGCCTTGGACGGTATACAATATTTTGAAATCCTATATCAATTAATATGTTCGCTATATCCGTATGTTCAAATACATTTTTTACTGAAACAAAAATAAAATAGCTATCGTTCCTATATCCTTTTAAAGATGGGTCCGAAACTGACCAGACGGGCCTTCCAAACAGCTGCCCTATTTCCTCCGCCCGTTTATCAATATATCCTACTACCCGTATGCCATTTTCTTCGAATTTGGGCGTAAGGATACTGGCAATAGAAGCAGCCCCATATAATACAACCTGGTCGGGGATTGCAAAATTATCCGTTCCTTTTTTCATATACGTTCTCCTGTGCGCTCCATCCAGCAACAAAAAGCGTCAAAATCATTTTGGCGCGTAACTACTGGAAATTGTTTAAAATGCAAATGGTATAAAAAAGAAGCACGGTGATGCCCATCCAGAATATTGAAATGCCCTTTCGCATTCCACTGGACAAAAATCGGGGCATATGTAACAGATTCCGGGTCATTTTGTATCCCGTCCCTCATCTGCTGGTATAAGGCAACCCGCTCCTGTAAGACGGACTTTTCCTCCTTCCCGTTAGACATCACATCCAAATATGCCTGCGGATATGCCCCGCCGTCGAATATATAATGAAACAGCTCATTATGGGATTCATATTGCGAGATATGGCGGTCAAACACAACCTGAAAGTAATCATTTGGCGCGCCTTTAAAGTATTTCCGTTCTGTCTGCAGTGTGGCAATATAAATATAGTCAGCCGGCGCCCAAAAACACACGTACCCGCCTCCTTTTGCCACCCCTTGTTTTTTGCCGTATACACGTATCAGATTCGCCTTTGCGCAATACGGGCTGTATATTTCATAATAATCGGGAATCATTTCCTGCTTTGATATGCCGCCATACAAAAGCTCGTTATATACCTTGCGCATTTGATTCAGCAATACCCGGTTCTCCCCAACCCACCCAGGAAGAAACAAAATCTGCGAATACCCTTTTGCGTACAATTCTTTCGCAACTTCCTCGTGCATATGTATGTTCCAAAATGTCAATATAAAAACGATACTTTGCGGGTCCATATCTGGCAGCTCCTCAAACCGGATACATTCCGGCCCGTAATTTGCCGCTCTCTCGTGTTTTTTATCTACAATAAAATAAATTTTTTCCCCACACGCCTCAATACTGCTTCTGATCATCTGCAATCTCTCGTTATAATCGCTGTTGCCATACAAGACAACCTTCTTTTGAGCCAATGAAAACAATTCCGTTTATCCTCCCATTCTTTCCACCCGCTCCAGTATCTCTTTCCTATGCCCATCTAAAATATCTTCTACAAACCCGCTGTAATGCTCAATTTCACAATGGCGGCAGCAGGAGATATGATCCCTTTGCCCTTGCAGATGCATCTTCATAAACTTTCTGTGTACATCACCATTCCACAAATTTTTCATGGGTGTTTTATAAATATTTCCAATATAGAGCGGTGGATATTTACATCCGCAGCAATCCGCATCGCCGTTCGAATGTATATTCAAATACATAAACAGCGTATTGCAGCATTCCATTTTTGTAAGTTTTGTTCCAAAACGCGTCGTTTTGTCAATTACCCCCCCCACGACATTTCGTCATATTTTACGTCATCGCATGCGCGCATGACATTTTCAACATAAATCTCATCACAAACAGGCGAAAACAGGTCTAAGAACCGTTTACGGTCTTCATCCCCTTCCAGCGCGATATTCAGTGTTTTTACATATACGCGGCAACTGCCGCTCTTTTTATGGAAATAATCAATCTGCTCCACATAGTCCTCAAAATCATTGATCTGGTACCCGCATATTTCCCTGTATTTTTCAGGCGTTGTCCCCTGGACGGATACTAAAAGCTTTGTCAGCCCCGCCTCAATTAACGCGTCCGATAATTCGTGTGTCAACAAGCTGCCATTCGTCGTAATCTCAATACGGGGTGCAAGCCTGCGTTTTGCGCATTCGCGTACCATATCTGCAATCTGCGGATGGATCAGCGGTTCGCCGTTTCCATGGATTGTTATTACCTTAAGGTCATCAGTACCTTTTTCAAGCAGCTCTTCGATCTGATGTACCTGCTCCATAAACTCTCCCCAAGTGGTCGTCTTTGCGTCCTTGATACCCGCTTCTGTTGACTGATTACAGTATACACAACGGAAATTGCAGAAGTCACTTGGTGTAAGGCCAATAGCAAAAGGCACTGTTCTAGGCACTACTTTCCATAACATTGTGCGGTTTGTATCCCGGCCGGGTTTATATTCTGCCATCATGCCCTCCCTTATTCAAAATCTGTCCCAACAGTAAATTTCGGAACCCACCTTTGTTTTTTCCCTCTTTCAAAAAGCTCTGTATTTACATAACGGTCTGCGACCTGCCAAAATTCCTCCCCAGTAATGCCCATATAACGACAGGCTTGGTCAATATAGCGTTGTGCGCATTTCCCATCGTACTCTTTTACATACCATATCGCCTCTTCCCGCGTCAAACGGCCTTCCCGGATATCATAGCAGGCTTCGTCTGTCGCGAATCCAAATCCAAATTTTAAATATTTCAGCATCTGATTTACAATCTGCAAATCTGAATCCAACGCGGTAAATCTCCGGTATCTGCCAATATCATGCAAATCTTCATACATGCGCCCACGCAGCCCTCTAGCCACAGCAAAATCAGCATTTCCCGCCTGCGACCATTCTTTTACATAATATTGCAGCCATATCGCCCGGATACCCTTTTTCTTCATATCAGAAATATCCGGCATCTGGTAAAAAAACATTTCTTCTTCTGATATATCCGTTCCCCGGGTCAATTCTGCAGTATCAAACCCCCGTAGCGTATTTAGATTAACTACATTAAATGCATCTGCCGAACCGTCCTGTTTTAATGCCGCACCCAAAGTAAGCGCGGCATTTTCTCCCTGTATGACAAGCGGAATATCCAATTTGTCCGCCATAATATACGCGGACGCCCATAAGCAGTATTCCGACGCCGCGACAATATTCCCACGCTCAAAAAAGGATTTGCGTGCCAGCTTTTGGGCTACAACCGGATTCGTACGGATTGAAATAATATCAAACCCCCCGTTTAGCTGATTTAGATTTTCAATATTATGCCGTCCAACCTGCGTAATACGATCCGGCGCACAATTGACCAGCAGTGGATGCAACCCCAGTTTTTCTTTCGCGTATACGGCTTGAAACGTACTGTCTTTCCCGCCGGATACGCCGATTACGCAGTCGTAGCGGTTGCCTCGTTTCCTTCTTTCCAGCTTTGCTTCTTCTGCAATTTTTACAAGCTCCTTTTCACGTTCTTCCCAATGGATCGTATTTTTACTTTCCTCATAAAGGCATGCATAACACACGCCTGTTTCATCAAAAAGTATGCCTGGCCTTGTGTCCGGCTGCAGACAACGCTTACAGTACTTCATCTTATTTTATGGCCACCTTTCTGATCTTAATGATCCTAATAAAGCATGCTCTAGTTCCCCTTCTGGCAAAAGCGGAGACATAATATGGAGCGGCGGAGTCTGGAACACGCCGTTTTCGTCCATAACAGAAGATACGGATGGACCAGATATCTCGTCGATCCGTTCCATAATCTCCAACATGCATACGCCCTTGCATCCAACCAGCCATTGAATACCCTCGTTTAAGCCGCCAATGTCTACGCAGCGACGGTATGGGATGCGAAATGCATCCGCCACCCTTTCAAAATCTGGAAATCCAAGGCCACTATCCGCATTGCAGCCAGCATACAACCCCTGGAAAAAATTCGTGCAAGTATTTCGGATCGTTCCATATCCTTCATTATTCATAATCACAATCTTGACCGGATAACCATAATAGACAATTGTCTCTAATTCCTGGATGTTAAGCATAATTGAACCATCCCCAGTAATACAATACACGTTTTTTCCAGATGCGGCCGCAGCCCCAACTGCCGGAGGCAAGTCATCGCCCATCGACCCGCTGTTGTAATTTACCAAAACCCTCTGTTTATGGCTACGTATGCCTTCTTGCAGCACGCCCAGGCATGAATCCGAATTTCCTAGTACAAGGACGGCGTCGTCTTCCAGCTGTTCCAAAAAATCTTTCCAAAACAAGAGCGCAGGCACACGTTCGCTGTTTGAAAAAGCGCCATGGCGCATTAGCATCTCATAAGCGGGAAAGGAAGACTTCAACATCTCACAATGGCTGACCCACTCTTGTGGCGCATCTATGGACAACCCTCTTTCCAGGCATTCTGTAAAGAAACGGCCAAGGTCTGCACATATCGGCAATTGTACATGCAGGCCTGGTTTTTTCATTTCCTCCCCGTCTGCATCTACCATTACAATTGACGCATATTTGGCAAATTCTTTCTGGTTAAAACCGGTTTGGGCCGTCGACAGGCTGTTGCCCAATACAAGTATTACATCCGCGCTCTGCAATATAAAATTTCCAGTCCTTGGCCCAATTACACCGGACATGCCATAATACCGCGTATCTCCAGCCGCGTTAATATCCGCACGCAACGCCCCTCCCACGATCGGTATCCGCACATTTTCCGTAAACCTTCGAAAAGCTTCTTCTGCCCCAGCGCAGCGTATGCCTGACCCTGTCAGGATGCATGGACGTTTTGCTTCCTTTAAAATACGCTCCATCCTCTCGATATTTTCACCTAGGCCTTTTCGCCTGTCCTTACGACGCAAAATGCATGGCGCATACCGTCCCTCTTCTATAAGGCCCCCCTGTACATCTAAAGGGATATCGATCCACACCGGGCCCCGGCGTCCATCCATTGCAATGTCCACCGCCTTTTCGATCTCTTCTTGCAGCTGTTCTGGTTTCAGCACCTGCTTCGCATATTTTGTGATCCCTGCCACCATACGTATAATATTATTTTCCTGTACCCCCCGCCAACGAAGCTTTAACCCCGAAGCCGGGACTGTCGTTTCATACCTTGGATGGCCGGAAAGTACAATCATCGGAATACTGTCCACCCACGCTCCTTGCACGCCATTCAGTGCATTAATCCCCCCAGGCCCGCTGGTCACACATACGGCAGCCATATGGCCGGAATATCGGGCATATCCTTCCGCCGCCATAGCACACGCCTGTTCATGATGGCAATATACCATACGGATATTTTCTTTTTGCAGTGCAAACGCATTGTTAAGATGCATTGCTCCACCGCCAACGACGCAAAAGCATGTATCAATTCCACAATTAATTAAAGTTTGTATCGCAATATCTGCCGCACGTTTCTTCATCTTTTTCCTCAATTCTAACCTAGTACTCTATCCAGGCAGTCAAACAATCAACGCCAGTCCACATCTGTCTGCAGCCGTTTTTTCAATTGTTCTACCGATAGCCATTCCTTATTTGTCCCGGAACTATATTCAAATCCTGTTTCTACAGGTTTTCCCCCTGGAATCCGTTTGTTTTCACCCCACCAATTTAATACCGGATACACGATAAAGTGCCTGTCATATTCGTATGTATGCATTGCATCTTCATACGTTACCATAACTTCATGCAACTTTTCCCCTTCCCGTATCCCAATTTGTTTCATCTTACATCCAGGGCACATTGCCTGGGCAAGATCTGTAACTTTAAAAGACGGTATCTTGGCAATAAATGTCTCGCCCCCCTGCGCCTTGGCAAACGCTTTTAATACAAGTTCCACCCCCTGCTCCAGGCTGATCCAGAAACGGGTCATTGCAAAATCTGTAATAGGCAGTTCCTCCGCGCCTCTATCTATCAGCTGTTTAAAAAATGGAATGACCGAACCCCTGCTGCCTGCTACATTTCCATACCGCACAACTGAAAAGGCTGTCCCCTCTGTCCCGGAATAAGAATTTGCCGCAATAAACAGTTTATCAGAAACCAGTTTCGTCCCTCCATAAAGGTTAACCGGATTGACCGCCTTATCGGTAGACAATGCCACTACCTTTTTTACCTGCCGCCTTAACGCGGCATGGATGACATTTGAAGCCCCGTCAATATTTGTCTTTATCGCTTCGACTGGATTATACTCACATGCCGGCACCTGTTTTAACGCTGCGGCATGGATAACATAATCCACGCCTTTCATAGCCATCTCCAAACGTTGCGCATCTCTGACATCCCCGATAAAAAAACGCAGCGCATCTGTACGCTGCTTGTATTCATCCGCCATAAGAAATTGTTTGTATTCATCACGTGAATAGATAACCAATCGTTTTGGCTTATAGTGTTTTAATGCATACTCTACAAAATGATGCCCAAAAGACCCTGTGCCACCGGTAATCAGTATACTCTTGCCATCTAATATTCTATCCCCTGTTAGTTCATTGCCCGCTATTTGGGGCCTTGCTTTTTTATCATCCAATCTTTTTGCCGCCTCCTGTTATTTTAACGTTTCCATTAATACTTCAACTATATAGTCGATCATCGCGTCTGTCATACCCGGATAAACCCCAACCCAGAATGAATGCCCCATGATATAGTCTGTTACTTCCAATCCGCCTGCTACCCGGAATGCGCCAGTTTTACAAATCTGGGCAAATGCCGGCTGCCTAGTCAGGTTTCCACCAAACAGTAGCCTTGTCTGTATATTTCGCTCTTCCATATACTTTGTTATCGCGTTCCGCTCCAGGCCTTTTCCCTGCCGGATGGTAATTAAGAAGCCGAACCAGGATGGACGGCTATTGTGCGCCGGTTCCGGAAGCAATATCTTGTCTACAGCAGGTTCTAATAATTGATACAGCCTGTCCCAGTGATGCCTACGGCGTTCTATAAAATGCGGCAGCTTTTTTAACTGCTCAATACCTATGGCTGCCTGGAGGTCTGTGATCTTGAGGTTATATCCAAAATGGCTGTAAACGTACTTATGGTCATAGCCAAACGGCAGCTGCCCGCACTGCCTGTCAAAACGATGCCCACATACGCCATCGTGGCCAGACGGGCAGATACAATCGCGGCCCCAATCACGATAGGAAAGGATCAGACGGTGCAGCAACGGGTTGTCTGTATAAACAGCCCCTCCTTCTCCCATCGTTATATGGTGTGGCGGATAGAAGCTGCTCGTAGCGATATCCCCCCATGTACCGGTATATTTTGTTTTTTCGCCAATCGTATACTGCGCCCCAAGAGCGTCACAATTATCTTCGATCAGCCACAGGTTATAGTTGCTGCAAAATTCTTTGACTGCCTGTATGTCAAACGGATTGCCTAATGTATGGGCTAACATCACCGCCTTTGTCTTTTGGCTATATGCCTGCTCTAATTTACGGATATCCAGGTTATACTGCACAATAGCGACATCTACAAATACTGGTACCGCCCCATATTGGATAATTGGTGCAACCGTAGTCGGAAATCCACAGGCAACTGTGATTACTTCATCCCCGCGTTTAATCTGGCGTTCCCCAAGTTCCGGGGCTGTTAGAACAGCAAACGCAAGCAGGTTCGCACTTGAGCCGCTGTTTACAAGATGTACATATTTAACCCCGATCCATTTCGCAAAATTTTTTTCAAATGTATCGCTGAAACGGCCAGACGTCAGCCAAAAGTCCAAAACCGCATCCGTTAGGCGTTCCATTTCTTTTTCGTCATACACACGGGCTGCATATGAAATACGCCCACCCGGCCGGTAGGGTTCCTTTTCTTCCCTAAAGTCATGGTAAAACTCAGCAACTAGCGTCTGAATCTGTTCCCTTGCTTCTTGTTCCGTGTGCCATCGGCCCATTTTACTCCACCTCTGATCTTTCATCTTTCATTTTTTCTACTTTTTTGCAGTGCGCCAACAGTAAACTTTATGATTACATCAAACTCCTGAATACGAAACATATAAGAAACACCGATATACACAGCCACCCCGACAACAACTTGGCACAGCAGGCGAAAAACATCCGTAGTTTCCATCATTCCGGCAATACCTACGAAAACAGCCATTACAACGCATCCTAAGACGCTTGGTAAAACGTCGAAAAGCTGGTCTTTATATTTGTACCCATTATATTTTTTACTTGTATACATAACGGTAGCTGTCAAAACCAATGTACTGAATATCCCACTCACCGCAATCGCCATTACTGATTTTTGATAAACCATCAATAACATACAAAAAGAAATAAAACGTGAAAAGATATGTTCTGCCATAAACACATCGCTCCTGCCAGTTCCATTCAACCCTTGATGCCTTGGATACATCCCAACTGTAGCTATATTTAAAAAACAATAAATTTGCAGAAACGGCACACATCCTGCCCATTTTTCGGTCAAAACAACATTAATAAACGATGGCGCAGTGACTGCCAGCCCAGTTAGCATTGGAAAGACGACATAAGAAGTCATTCTGACGGAATTCCTTAATATAGAAATAACTTTTTCCTGGTCGTCCTGTTGTGCCGCAATCGCCGGAAACAATACCGAACTCAAGGAACTGCAAATGTTGGATACAATCACAGAAGGGAACTGCTGGGCCTTGGTATAACATCCCAGATCGACTGGGGTATATACTCTGCCAATAATTAGATTCGTCAATTCCGCATGTATGGAACTTGAAACAGATTCGAACAGAATCTTCCAACTGTATGAAATCATACCTTTCATCCGTTTCCACGAAAAAAAGAGAATTGGACGCCAATGGACGGTAAAAAAAAGGACGATCGTATCAACCGTTGTATTGACCATATACTGCGCTACCAGCGCCCAGACCCCCATTCCAGAATATGCCATAGCAACGCCAACGGCGCCGGAAACTACCGTCCCATAAAAAGTAGACCAGAAGTACTTTTTAAACATCATATTCCTGGAGACATACGCATGTTGTACGCTATTGACAGAAGAGACGACAATCCGGACACCCATGACCCTTAATACGCTTTTTAATACTGGCATACGGTAAAAACCCGCGACAACGGGGGCAAACAAAAAGATCAATCCATACACCAATAGCGATACCGCCAGATGAAAGAAAAAAACAGACGAAAAGTCTTTCTCATCCGCAGTCTTTTTTTGAATTAATGCCGTAGGAAACCCATTGATAACCAGCGTATTTGCAACAGTAATAAAAACCATGGCCATAGCTACCGCCCCATAGTCCTCCGGCGGCAGCATCCTTGCCAAAATAACGGATACAGCCAAGGAAACCATTTGCGCCATGATCCGTTCTGCAAATTTCCACATGGCATTCGAAAAAATGACCGAACCATTCATTTGGGCCGCCCTTTCTTCCCTTTTACATTTTGAAATAATTTGACTCCAATCCTGCACATGTCCACTATCATACAAGCTATAAATTCCTGGATTACCGACATCCTGCAAGATAGCTCCTTTGTTGCCGGGTGGCCCAACACATATCCGGTAAACTGAAACGCATTCGCAATCCAATCTGACGGTTTTCCCCCCTCGCAATGATTCCGCCTGCAAAAATCATCGGAGGAAACAGCATTGCGGTATTCTGTCGTCACTTTATACAAAGAATTTTTATAAATTTCGCGAAGTACTTCTTTTGTTCTCTGGTCCTGCTTATGCATGAGACATATTTTCATACCGTTATGAAATGCTTCAAAATGATATTCCGGCAAAATATAAGCCTTTCCATATAATTCTTTCCTGTTTTGCACCAGCTGGTCCCTATTAGCCGGCTGGCGGATAATTGTCCGGTGGCAATAATAAACCTTTTGTATATGGTACCAGAATTGTTCATTGATATAATTTGTCAGCGCAACTTCATCCCGGCTGATATACCTGGCGATCCGCCCCTGGTCTATATGCTTACAGTAAAATGCCGTATGAAAAATCACATTTCCGGGATGGTTCCCAGCAAAGTAAAATCGCAAAGCCCCTTTCCATCCATAATAGCCGCGCTTGTTCCATTTCGGCCCACATAAAGCAATAAAATCGCATTTTTCTACAGAAGCAAGCAGTCTGCAAATCCAGTCTATATCATCCGGTTTTATATAATCCCGATCATTAACATTGATAAAATATGCTCCATGTGCCTGGTAAGGGAGCAGGCAACTGTTACTGATTCCCAGATTAGTTTCCCGCTTTTGGATAGCCAGCCTTTTATCTGCCATTCCCAAAAGCATTTCCCAAGTACCGTCTGTAGAATGATTGTCGCATACAAGAAACTCTATATCTTTCCTTTTGCATTGCATCATTGTTTTCAGATTATTATTCAATAATTCCATCCTGTTATAAGTAGATATTACAATGCTCAATAGGATATCTTCATTCATAGACATTGCCGCTCTATTTCCTTTACGAATCTAAAATTCTTTTATATATTCAATCAAGCCTCTATATCCGATTTATGTACCAGATTCCACCACCAGTCCTTGATCCTATATGCCGTCTGCCTCCGTCTTGACTGTAAAGGAAACGCCAGATGCTGGGCAAATATTTGAAACCAATCAACAATACCCGCTATTTTGTGTTCCCGCCCGTCTGTACGTTCAAAAAAGATGCCATTAAGCTCTTTTACCGGAACTTTATCCATTTTATAAGTAATAAAAACCCCAGTAAAAAATTCTGCAAGATATCCCATAATCCGCGGTTGCACAGTATCCAGCTTTCCATTTTTTACATCTTCATATACACTTAAAAGCAACGGAAACAGAAAGGAACAATACTCATCAAACAGCGAATAACGCATCAGGAACATATTGCAGTGCAACGCCCGGTCTGAAGACGCATATTTTTTTATTGCGCTTTGAAAGCCCGGAAACATCTGGTATGCTTTTTTTATTGTATAATCCAGCTCTTTTTTCCATATCCCACGAAAGGAAAACAGCGCGTAGACGTTTTGATGGTTTCTCTCTTTGACATAAGACCTCTTCGGTATAACAATCGGATAGTGTTCCAAAATTTCTTTCAGATATTGCCAGTCAAATAGCTGCCGTTCAAAAACATCCTGCGACAGGTATGGATAATAATAAAACCTCTTCCAGTCACAATTTTCCTTATACTGTATCTTTCTCTTACAGCATAAATACCTCCGGTAATGGAACAAACCAATATTTTCTGTTTTTTTCGCATGTTTCCATATCCAATAAAGGGCCGTCATTTCCGAGAAGTCCTGATTATAATTCGAAATATTTTCCCCAGCATCATCCCTTAAAAACTTCTGGCTCAAAGAAGGCCCATTTGCACTCCCTGCCTGTATGGGGCACAAGAATGGGGATTCTGGTACAAAGACTTCTTTATGCGCTACCACATATATCTGCAAATTTCTCATAATAGCCCCTTTCTTACAAGTTTGCCATTCGGTTTAATATTTAACAGCACAATACATGCCGCCAGATAAAAATACAGCGTATTAGCAAGCTGGTACGAAAAAAACGCCATTGTCACCGTACAAAGATAAGAAGCATAAAAAATTAGAAAATACCCTCCCCTATCTCTTGCACGACAATAAAGCCACATCACAAAATATCCGGCTGCCAACGTAAAAATAGCCGTCCCTCCAGATCCAACCGCCGTATATACTCCTCCCACATACCCGGTTACATTATACTGCGCCTGCGGTGGCACCACCGAATTACATCCAGCCGAAATTCCTAACAGCCAGAGCAATTTGCCAACCGGCCCCATGATCGATAAAATACCGCATGCCCCCGCTTTATCCAAGCAATACTGGTCAAAGGTTACCAACGTATATCCAGAATACCTCCATAGAAAAAAGTCGCGGTGAAAAATCTCCGACGTGACGCCTCTCCCGGAATACGCCCCCAACAGATAAAACGCTGTTACAAGCAAAACTAGCAGCATCAAAAACTTCTTATATTTTTTTAAATATGCAAAAAATCCGCTCCCCCTCCTTTTCCCGGAAAACGAATCATACAAGCACGCAATTGAAAAAACATATGTCAAAAGCTCCGTTCTCGCTACGGTAAAAAGCGTAGATAACAGCAGCATTACTGCGAAAAGAAATGCTATTTTTCCATGCGCCTCTTTTCCCATCTGTTTCTTACGGCAAGAACAATAAACAGTGATTAATGTTGTCAGAAAAAGAAATACTACACTATATTTCGTATAAAAATTTTTACCGGCTCCATAAATTTCATTGACTCTGACATTTGTAAAAAAACTTTGCGCCCCATTTGTCCCATTGACAAACATTTCTATGACCCCAAACAAAAAACCAGATACCGCTATTATGGCAAACACATGAAGCGTCTGTTTATTAAAGTAAATTTCTGCCTGGCAGATCCCCCTGCGTTTGACTCTAGGATGGATCCGCTGGCATAACAAACATCCCAACAGAAATGAAACACATATGATGAAAAGAAGCTGCAAAGTTTCCATACGGACGGGAAATACCTCCCGATACACGGTAAGATATACTACATATTGAAAAAATAGGGGCGTCACAAAATGCAACAGCGGATGAAAAAGATCCATAAGCCGTACTGACCAAAACACTGCTACCGCTTCCGCTAACAAAAACACAATCAGAACAAACGCATACATGCTATTCACCCTTTTATCCATTTCCCAATTTTTCTTGTGATACAATAGGCAGTAAAATACGGCAACGGTATTTTTATATTCCTTTTTAAGTATCCAACCTTCCAATACGACTGCACATAACCCTGTATCAGTTTTTTTATTGTTTTCCTTTGTACCTTCGGTGCAATTTTATGCATACCGGAGTCACTAAAAACAATATCTCCAAACGCATTTGCCAATATAGCGTCCGGATTACGCAAAAAGGACGAAAACCGTTCCATAAAATCTTCCTTGGAATTTGCAGCCCTGTTTCCATAAACAGTTTTATAATCGTCGATAAATTTTAAAGCATACTTTTGCATAACGCTTATTTTCTTATAATGCCCTCCATATTCGCATGGCTCCAAAACTGGGGCAATCGTTCCGTTATCCTCCCTCCGGTATCCTACAGTCGTCCCTTGCGGCGGCATCATTAACATTTCAAATAAACACGTACCAGACAACAATAGCTGTTGTACGTACTTTGGCCCATCATAAGAACACAGCCATCCCCGATTTCGAATGCCAAAGGACGTAAATGCTTTCATTTCCGGCCTCTGCCCCATAAAAAAACCATATATTTCATGCGGCACTGCATGTGATGCCAGATTCTTTTCCAATGCGACCTGCATAGTGCCTGTCCATCCGACATCTACAACCGCAAATGTTCCGCCAACCTTTTCTTGGAAAAGGTATTCCGGCAAGTATGACTTGTTTCCTTTCTGCTCTCGCTCCAATGCTTTTAACAAGGTTTTTGTATTACGAAATACATCATGCCCATCCGCCCATGCATGAATTTGATTCTGCCGTAGATAACGTTTTGCGCTTTCTTTCCCAAACCCCAGGCTTAACAGATATTCATAGGCATTTTTTACTCCTACTGGCCGAAAATCTAATAACTGACAGAAAATATCCGCATTGTCCAGCACAGGCATCAGAAGGCTTTTACGCGATACATACAGATAGTTTGTTTTTATCCTAGAGCAGCCGTAATACCGAATAAAACATTTCATTATGAAATACCCTTCCCTTGATAAGAAGAATGCCTGTTTTATATTAAATAACTCAAATTGCCGCCCTAGCCATAAAATATAGCCAAGCATCCACGGCCCGAGTACATTATAGCCAAATCTTGCATAAATATCAGCCCCATCCCATTGCAATCGCAGCCGGTCTTTATATACGTTTTTTCTACCAACCAGATAGGCCAGGATATGATGCCTTTTTGCCTGATAATAGTCGCTTTTTAAATGGTCACCAAAATGAATCCATAGATCCATCCTTTTTATATTTCTTTTTTTTCTGATATACGCATATAACGCCCCCGTGCTTTTCTGGTATCCGGACTGTGAAGAAACAAACAGGCCGTCGTATTCCTTGATACCATGTTCTTGCAATATTTCTTTGATTGTACTTTCAGGCAGATACATATCCGTAATCAGCAATACTTGTTTCTTTGCGCCTACCGCATAATGAAAAATCGCTCTGACCTCTTCATCCACATAAGAAAGCTTTTTCTCCAAAGATACTTCTGTTTCCTTTAATGCCATCGCCATATCTTTTCCATAAATGGGAATTAGCTTCTCATAAATTTGGTCTATCGTAACCTCACTCCGCAAATATTTACCATTAGCTGCTCCATCTTCTTTCCCTATTTCCACTGTATTTTTTCTACACATCTGTCTGCGGCACATTTTTTCCGCCTCTATTCTGTTTTTCCGAAATCCACTGCTTAAAACGCCTTGTAGAACACCTTTTTGTACACCCCTTTTCATCTGAATCTGCCGCTCAACGATATCGAAAATATCCGCCGCAGCGCCTACCTTTCTTCTGATCAGGGTATCGTAAATATCAAAAGAAATGATATCAGCCTTGGCAATTAGCTGTCTTAATTCTATCTTATCCATATGGCCTCTTCTTTTACCGTACCTCCTTATACAGCATGCGCATACGCCTTTTTACAATTGATAAATCAAAATGCAGCACCCGCTCGTAATTCTCATCCACGATAGCCTGCATATCCTGCTTTACCTTTTGTCTGCTTTTGCCAGAAACCTTATCTGCCAAACATCCCTTTAGGGAATCTTCATCCTTCGGGTTAAACAGGCAGTTTTCTGTCTTAACCAAATCGATATTGCCCCGGATCCTGCTGCAGATTACTGGCGCCTTACATGCCGCGGCTTCCATCAATGCAACTGGCAGCCCTTCCCGAAGGGATGGAAAAATATATAAATCTGCCGCTTTACATAGTTCAAGGATATCCGTACGGTACCCCAAAAAGTGGACGTTCTTTTCCATCCCTAGCTTCTTGGCAAACTCGAATAGCTCGCTTTGTAACATCCCGATGCCTGCAATAAAATAGTGCAGCCGCATATCTTTTGTTTTACTTACCGCTTTTATTACCGCTTTGTGGTTTTTTTGGACATTTAGTTCCCCAACCGATAAAAGCATGATATCCTCTTCCCTCAACCCCAGCGCCTGCCGTTTCTTTTCTATATCGACCTGGTAAGACTGATACTTGTTTACATCTATCCCTACGCCTGGGATATAGGCTGTTTTTCCTGCATGGAAATGTTTTTTCGCCCGTTTATAATCTTCCCGGTTAATGGTGATGAGCACATCGGTAAAATGGCTCATGACCCTTTCTACAGGGTAGAAAAATATCCAGTTTTTTAACGGCGCCCCTGTATAAAAATGAAACCCATGCGCTGTATATATGACTTTTGTCCCATATTTTTTCCGGTATGGCTGGGCGGCGGCCCTAACGATGGCCGCACAAATCGGCGAATGGCAGTGTATCAGTTCAAAACCCCGCTTGCATAGACTGCGTACCTGCAGCACTGACTTCATCTGCATCCCGGCCTTCGTAATGTTCCGGGAAAAATCAACCTGTACGATATGGACGCCTTTTTCACGCATCTCCTTTGCAAAAGCGTCTGTCTTATGCTTTGGGTTCGTATCTTCTTGTGAACAAAAATTCGCGGCTATCGTGACTTCATAGCCCAGCCCCTGCAAGGCCTCCACATTGCCCCGGTTGAAGTTGTCAAGGTTTGATGCTACAGAAGCAATACATAAAGCCTGTTTCTTTTTTACCGCCATGATACATCCGCCTCCTTGCCTGGTTCCAATATCTGTGCAAAACCCCCCGCACCTTCGGTCAGTTCCATACTTTCCCAAAAATTATACTTCCCTACCGTATCTACTTTTTCATAAGTAAGGTTCCCAAACGCTTTTTTTACAATCAAAAACGGCAAATATTTTATAGCCGGGTTCAACGCCTTTGTCTCCACCATTTTTCTTCCATTTATGCGCGCTATCGCCCGCACCATGCAAGCAGTATCCACATATTCGCTGTTTTGTGGAAAAAACACCCCTGTGGCCTCTGTATCGATTGTCCGTCTGACGAACTCGCACAAGTTTCCAATAAAAATCATTGACCGCTCATTCTGGAAAGTTGGCACCAGTGGGCTGCTTAACGCAAACTTCCGCAATGCCTGGTAATTGCCTTTACACCCTTTTCCATACACCATAGGCGGGCGGAGGATTGCAACCCGAAACTCTGCATCTGCCAGCTTTTCGATCGCCTCATCTGCCGAAAGCTTCGATTCCCCATAGGCAGAATCTGGAAACGGTACCGTTTCTTTCAAGATGCGCCCCGTTGCCATCCCATACACAGACATAGAAGATAAGATGATAAATTGCCCTACTTTGGCTTTTTTCGCCGCCTTTGCAATGCTGACAGCCTGGTCACGGTTAACAGCATAATATAAAGGACGGTTTTCATTTGTTTCCCTTCTATGAACAATGCCCGCCGTATGGATTACCACATCATAGCCATAAAAACCAGCGGGCACAGGCGTAAATCCAACCGTATCCACCATATCCACGCAATAATACGCGGGAAACAGCCTTTCTAAATACGCTTTTATACTATTGCCAATATAAGAGCCTTTTCCGGTAATCAGAATTTTTTTCGTGGCAACAGGCTGCACCCCTGCGCAGCCATTTTCCTCCATTTTTTTCGAATCCTTTTTCCAATCATTGCCTTTGGGCTTCCTACAAGTTTTTTTCCACCGTTCCATGCCTTCCCTTGCAATGCCATCCCCGGCAATGCCCGCCCCCCGCAGCACAGGAACTATTGTCCCCAGCAGACATCCCGCGTCAAAAAGCAGGGCTTCTACACCGCCCTGCTTTAATTGTTTTACGTATTCTCCATCCAGCTTTGCTTTATCCATAATCTCCAGTTCATCCCGCCCATGGATCTGCGCCCATCCTGTAAGGCCTGGCATTATGCTATTCGCGCCATACTTTTCACGTTCTTCCAAAAGGTCGTCCTGGTTCCAGAGGGCTGGGCGCGGCCCTACGAGAGACATCTTTCCCCGAAAAATATCCCACAGCTGCGGCAGCTCGTCCAGGGAACTTTTGCGCAAAAGCCGGCCAACCCTTGTCATATACCGCCCCGGCTGCTCCAGTTGGTGCGTCGGCACATCCCGCGGCGTACCAAGCTTCATGGAACGGAATTTATGCAGCTTAAAACACACCCTATCCCGTCCAACGCGCTCCTGGGTAAAGAATACAGGCCCAGGATCGTCGATAACGACTGCAAGCGATATCATACCAAAAGCCGGCGACAAGGCCACCAAGCAAATGAGAGATAGCATCCTGTCCAATACAGGCTTTACCCTGTTTTCATAAATCGTCCTTTTCGAATATGATTTTGTTCTCTTATGTACCATACGTTTCCGCCTTACTCCAATTATCCCCCACTATAGTCTCCAGGGAAACCGCCCTTGCATCCATTCCCGTAATCTGCAGGGGCATGGGGGTCCGGAACCATTTTTAGGTATAGCTTCGCCATCCGCGCCGAAAAATATATTTTTCCCTTCCGCCACGCTGTTTTTTCCCACTATACCATACCCCTGCCAGCCTTTGTGCCCACGCTGCAAATGCTATCGGAAATACTCTTTTTCTATGCCTCGCTCATAATTTCCGCTACTGATTTCATAATCTTCGTATACATCGTATAACTGTCGTAGTCCGTATCCTTTGCTCCTGTATGCCCCCACACGCCGGACAGGCTAGTTTCCGTCGGCTCAGGAATCCCCCATAGCAGTTCGTCCGCTTTCGCGCCAAGTGATTCACAGACCGCCGCAAACGTATCCATACTCATAATCCGCGTCCCACGTTCAATATGCCCCAGAAACGACATGCTGATGTCGCATTTTTCCGCCAGCTCCCCCTGCGACCATCCTTTTGCCTTCCTTGACTGGCGGATTCTTTGCCCAATTTTGTTGTAATCTAATTTCCGCATTACGCACTGCCCCCTTTCCTAGAGCGTGTCTATACCATTCTATAATAAAACTACAATTTATCCTACATAACATTTTATAGTAAAATGTTATGTAGGAAATCACGCCATAAAACGCTCAACCCCTTCAAAATACAGCATAAAAAGTGAGATTAGCCCGATCAAAAAAATCCAGTTAAAAATCCAATTAAATACTTTTCCTACCTAACATGGACGCTTTTTTTCTATTTCTTCTAAGTGAACCTAAATAGAAAAAGTAGAATTTTTTGTTATTTTGTTACAAGAAAAATTGTAAAAATTTACGAAAACTCAGTAATATATGCCAATATTTAAATAAGGGTTGAAAAATAATAGAAAATAGTTTAGAATACGTTTAGTTAACATTTTACTATAAAATGTTAACTATCAGAAATTTCAATGTATCTAAATTTCAAGTTCAAGGGAAAAAGCCGCAGACTGAAGCCGAAAAAATCTTGCTTACGGCGGCGAAAGATTATCTCAAAGGTATGATGAACAGCAAGACCACAATCCCAACAAAGACATGGAAAACAGAGTATGACAAGCTGACGCCAAGAGGAAAACGCTCAATCAGCGGTATCTTGCATTGAAAGAGGAAGTGCTATTCCTGCGCCGTCACCACTAAAAAGCCCCATTGTGGCAATTATAAAGTATGGCACATCTCCCTGCTGAAAACAATCTTCATTCTATGTCCGTTCCGACTATCCAGGCCGTCAAGGGTTTTATAACGGAACGGCTCACCATAAACAGCCCCCGGAGCAACCGAAATATGCCCGCAACAAGAACATTTTTGTAATCGGCAGTTCCGGCAGCGGCAAGACAAGGTTTTTCGCCAAACCGCCGCTTATGCAAACGCGCAGCAGCTCTGTTGCCGCAGACCCGAACAGATAACTACAATAAGGGTTGAGAGAAATAAACATTCTCAAAAAAGGACTATATATTTTTTGGGAAAGTTGGAAAAATGTGAAAGTTTTAAAAAACAGTTGAAATCAATATCCAAACGCTGTATAATATATCAGTCTGATATATTATACAATGAATGAGGGTGTTACCATGAAAAGACAAAAATTAAGAAAGCTATTACTTATAGCTTCTTTGCTCCTGTTTCCAATAACGTTATATTATTTCAGCCCCGCCTTAATTATAAACGCAGGGTTGAACGGAATAATCAACGGGAGTTTTATAGTTTTTGTATCAATGTTTTTAATGTCTATCCCTTTTGGAAGATTATTTTGTTCCTATTTTTGTCCGGCTGGGGGATTGCAGGAATGTGCTTTTGCAATCAATGAAAAAAAGCCAAAACAGGGCTGGCGAAACTATATTAAATTCGCAATATGGGGTATATGGTTATTCATAGTCGGCGTGTGCTACTTTCATAGTGGGGAAATTATTACAGTAGATTTTTTCTTTGAAACAGAAAATGGTATCTCCGTTTCTTCCGTACAAAGTTATGTTATCTATTATGGAATTATTTGTTTGATATTTATTCCCTCTATTTTATTTGGTAGACGGGCACTTTGTCATTACCTTTGCTGGATGGCTCCATTTATGATATTAGGAACAAAACTTCGTAGGATTTTACATCTGCCAGGAATACATATTAAAGCATTTAAAAAGGAAAATTGTGTATCTTGTGGAAAATGCAACAATGTCTGTCCTATGGGGATTGACGTAATGAGCGAATTAAAACATGGGAAAATTAACAGTCAAGAATGTATCCAATGTGGAGCTTGTATAGATAATTGTCCTAAAAGCGTCTTAACTTATGGACTAATTGAAAGAAAAGAAGATTGAAATGGCGAATGAAAAAAAGATTGATTGTGTGATTTTAGGTTTGCTAAGCCATGAGGAATTAACAGGATATGAAATCAAAAAACGAATGGATACCTCTCTTAAATATTTTTGGAGTGCGAGCTATGGCAGTATATACCCCGCCTTAAATGATTTAGTTCATCGTGGTCTGGCTACGAAAAGGGAAGATACTAACAGCAAACGAAATAAACTGATTTATACCATAACAGAAAATGGACGGGATTATTTGAAAAAATGGCTTTCATTGCCTATTGAAAAGGACGAACTTCGATATGAAACATTGTTAAAACTATTTTTTGGAAGTGAAAAGGGTGAACAACAAGCACTTAATCATATCGAAACGTTTGAAAGAAGAATTAAAGAAGAATTGCCATATCTTTTACACGCAAAAACAATCTTAAATGAAAATATAAATGAAGATAATGCACATAAATATTATCTGCTTACGGTAGAGTTTGGAATAAAAACCTATCAGACGTATTTGGAATGGTGTAAAGAAGCAAGAAAACTTTTAACCGGAGAATAGTATGTTTGAAAATTTCGATTTATAGAATTGGAGAAATAAAATGGATAGACCTATTACAACACTATTTATGCTTATGTCAGTTGACGGAAAAATCAGCACAGGGGCGACAGACGATTTTGATGTCGATAAAGATTTTCCTAAAATTGCAGGCGTTCAAGAAGGACTGCACCAATATTATGAGATAGAGCAAACCACTGATTTATGGTCGCTTAATTCCGGCAGAGTACAGAAAAAGATGGGTGTCAACACGAAAAAAACGCCGAACAAAACACCCATCTCTTTTGTATTGATAGACAACAATCATCTGACCGAACACGGTATTCGCTATTTTTGCGCTCTATCAAAAGAATTTGTGCTAGTTACTTCCAATGCAGACCATCCTGCGTTTCAGGTGAAGGAGGCCAATCTTCATATTATCTATCAAAAAGAATTGTCTTTGACGGATGCACTTGCAAAGCTCAAGTCTGAATATAACTGCCATAGAATCACCATACAAAGCGGCGGCACATTAAACGGGCTATTCCTTCGGGAAAAACTGTTTGATTACGTTAATATCGTCATTGCCCCTATTTTAATTGGCGGAAAGGACACATCCACCTTGATTGACGGAAAATCTTTACTATTAGAGAGCGAATTATCACAATTAGGTGTGTTGAAATTGCAGGAATGTATCGTTTTGGAGGATTCATACCTCAGATTGTGCTATAAGGTGATTCACTGACAATTTCTTGTATATCAAGCCACGCTCTCAACGAAATACCACCGGCACAAAACCGCTGCTACATGGAAACGTACACAACCATGCAACAGCGGTTTTCTTATTTCCGTTTCTTTCTCTGGCCAACATAGCTTTTGAAGCATTTCGATTTTTCTTTGAAATTTTATTCCCCTACCGTCAACCGCTCAATCAGCGCATCCACCTGCCCATACTTATCCAGCAGCCCCCGCAGCTCTTCCACCGTAATTTCCCGCTTGCCGTTTCCGCCATCTCCAACTAGTACGCCACCCCCGCCTGAAAATACAACCGGCATCCCAAACGTCGTATGGTACTCCTCCGCTTTTTCCCTGACCTTTTTCTTCAAGACGCTATATTCGTCATGGGCGGAGAAATACGCCCGTTCCTGCTCTTCGCATATTTTAAGCTGCCTGTGGAAACATTCGCTTACCAGGTCTTCATACGTTTCATGCTCCCCTTTCCGGTTCGTCTGGATGTACCTGTCTACGCCCAGAAACGTATACTTCCCGTACCAGTAACGGTCGTCGATCATTTTTTTCGGGTAGCGCGTATCGTTGCGTTTGATCCACGCCTTTAACGGAACCGTTTTAATGCCCGAACCCCCAAAGCCGCTTTCCTTTTTCGGCAGCCTGTCTTTGTCGGCATTGAATTTATCGATCAGAAAAAGCAGGTAGCTTAATTTTCCTTCCTGCATACTGTCTACAAATGCGATTTTATCTTCCCTGGCTGTCATTGGCTCGCATTTATAAATTTTCTCCCCATGGCTGGCAAGTGTAGCGCATACCTGGTTCATTAGGGCCATTTTTTCGACTTTCCACTCAAACATAGGTTATCCTCCACAGGGAATCATGCTGTCTTTCTTATCCATAGTGGCATTCGCTGCACAGCTTTTCGATCCAGCCGCCGATATACGCGTTATCGATCACTTCCCCGTTTTTCGTCCTTGCCCCGAATTCCTTTACATAGAGCATAAGGTTATCGCTAAGCATTTCCAGCTGCCGCGCGCGGTCTGGCGCGTCCGCAACCTGCCGCGGCCCATATTCGCCCGCGGCCAGCCCTTCGGGCGCATCTAAAATGCCGTCTTTGACGTACTCGCGCAAAATCGGAACTACCTGGAACACAAAACGCTCGATCGCGTCGTCTACATACCGCGTCTTTGACTTGCGCAAAAAAAACGTATGTCCGATCCGCACGTCGCTTTTTTGGTATTCGTTGTTAAAATAGCAGTCGTTGTCGAAAATTGCCTGCACCGCGTCGAACAGCAGCAGCTCGATCGAAGCTTCGTCCGGCCGGCCGGACACATTCTGGTAGCAACGGATCACAACCTCCCGGTCTGGCGGGCTGTCGACAAATAAAAACCGCCTCCTGACCGCATAGTCGATGGCGTCAATGGATTTATCCGCCGTATTCATCGTCCCGATCAAATAAAGGTTTTTGCCTAATACTATGTCCTTCGTCCTGGCGCCCGCGCCGCCCTGCGTTTTGTCCTCTACTTCATAGGGCGTGGATACTTTGCTGTCGCGGTATTCTAGCCCGTAGATCAGCTCCCCGAATACAGCCGCGAGATTTGCGCGGTTAATCTCATCGATGACAAGGTAAAATTTCGGCGCCGCCCCTTTCGTATGCGCCTGCGCAATTTGCGCAAATTCCGCAATCTTGCCAAAAATGCGGTTCACGCTGTTGTAGACCGGCATGCCCGCGGCCGCTTTTACCTCAATGCCCCGGATAAAATCCTCGTAGCTGTAAGAAGGGTGGAACTGCACCAAATCCCATCCGCCGGTAGCCAGCTTGTCCGAAGCGGAAGGGTTCGCATAGTCCGCTTCGGTCAGCTTCAAAGGTTCCAAATCCCTGGAGACAGCCTCTTGCGTCACAGCCGCGGCTGATAGAGAAGAGGCCTGCGGCCTAAGCTGCCGCAGCACGAATTTTTTGCTTTCAAATGTTTTGGACGTCCCCGGCGGCCCCTGGAAGATCATCTGGCGCACCCCCAGGTTTTCCATCACTTGCTGATAGTCTTTTAAATCCGTCATATGTACCACCTCTTTGATCAAAATCAAACGGACAGGTTCGTCGCCCGGCTCATAAATCTGCTCGTACGCATCCATGGTAAACGCCGTGGCGCCGTCCGCCAGCGCCAAAAACGGCCTTTCTTTTACCGCGACCGTATGCCCCGCGCGGCTCCACAGCGTCCGCAGCTGCAGCAGCTTCGTCCCGTAAAACTCTGTTTTGGCCTTGTCGCCGGGAAATTGCTTCAACGCATTTTTCAACGCCTGCATATAATTGATTTCTAACCGCAGCAGCCTGCCCAGGTCTGTAAAGTCCTGCCCGCACGGCTGAAACAGCGTAATATTCTCTTCATAAATATACAGATAGCGCATAATTAGCCGGTAGGTAGACCCAAACAGCTCCGCCGCGTTATTTTCAGAAGCGATCCGGTCAGCCTGAAATACATGGGAGCGGATGCCGTTTAAATACAGCATCGTATCCGCGGGCGAACCGTCCGTATAAGACAGCCGGTAGCCTGCCGTATCATTTTTCGGCTGCCACCTGCCGTTTCTCGCCGCTTTTGCCGAGTAGTAGGCATGCGCCACCCGCCGCCCTTTGGCCGGGGTATCGTAATAATACATTTCCGCTTCGTCTTTGCGTACAAAATAAGACGCGTACGTTACCGGGGCCGTCTTGCTGGATACCCGCGCCAGCCTCGTATTTAGAAAAAGGCCGGGCACCGAAATATCATACGGCAGGACGCCGTTTAAAACAATCGCATCGATAACGCTTTCCAAAATCCCCTTGTGGTCGCTGCAACGGCCAGGGACAATCACTTCCTCATAATACCCGCGCACATCCGCCAGATCATACGGGGCTACCGCTTCATCCGACTGCACCATTACCTTTTGCACCCCCGCGATCTTATGCAGCCCCGCAATTCCGGTCTGGATCAGCGCACGCACGCCCTGCTCCAGGCCGCGGACGTCCCCGGCGACCACCCCGCCCGCCGCCAGGGTTTCCAGATAAGGCAGCACCTGGTAAAGCATCCTGGCTTTGATCCGGTCAAAAATCAAATATGGCGACCCGCAGCGTTCGACCATATACATGCCGTGGCCGGGCACATATTGCCCAGGGGCAAGGGAATGCCCGGGCGCTACGTGGTCTAGTACAAACCCGCTCACCTGGTCAAAGGCCTGCAGCACAACGCGCAATTCCCCCGGCTTAAGGACGTCCCGGTAATAGGCCCGCAGCACCGTTTTATCCGGGCACAGCTCCTTTACATAATCCATCCTCCTGCGCAGCGTCTTATCTACGCTACCCCAATGCCAGCCTTCGCATGCGGTAAAAATAAAAATAACGTTCTCCGGAACCGTCAGCGTAGCCCCGTCCATAACTTTTACAGCCTCGCCGCGGCTGCCTATCGCGTAAAGCAGTTCTCCTAGCAGCGCGCCCGCGTCGGTACGCGAAATGTCGTCTAGGATCGCGCAATAGGGCTCCGTTTTGCCCGCCGCGCGGTCGCACAGCTGTATGATGCGCCGCCTTGCCCTTGCATAGGAAATTTCCATTTTCCCCGCGGCGTCCGCATCCAGCACTGCATCCGCAGCCAGCACTGCGTCCACATCCGGCGCAGCATCCGCAGCCAGCACTGCGTCCGCAGCCGGCGCAGCATCCGCTTTCAGCGCAATCCCATACACAACATCCTCATACCCCATCCCGGCGTGTACTTGGACGTACGCGCACCGTTCGCTGTCTATAAACGCATGGATTTTTGAAAGGTCCGCATAGACGTCCCGCCCGTATACCTGGCTTATCGAAAGCCCCTCGACGCACAGGTAGTACGCCGCCGCACGCGCCAAAAACGTCTTTCCGGTGCCTGGATTTCCGGTCAGCAAGTAATTATTCATTCCACACCATCCTATTTGCCGGATACCGACCCCTTTCTATTTTAATACCCATTTCTTGTGTACGATATCCAACTGCGTTTCCCGCGGCCGCTTACTTTTCAACTGCTGCTTGTTGCATAACAGCTTCGGGGCAAGATACTTACATGTTTTCAATTTTGGCCCTCGTACATATTTTGCAGCAGCCGAGCCAAGAAATAGGAGATTTTGGGCGGCACGGCGTTGCCGATCTGCCTACTGATGGAACGCTTATCCCCATAGAATACATAATCGTCTGAAAAACTTTGTATCCGCGCGGCTTCCCGCGGTGTCAGCGTACGGTTTTCATCCGGATGGATAAACCGTCCGCCCGCCGGCGTATCGAACCGTGTCGTAATCGTCGGCGCCTGCTCTTCCCAGCACAGCCGCCCATACGCGCCACTGTGGACAGAATTGATTTTTTCATCTAACGCCGTATAATTCTGCCCGTTGCTAATACGCTTCATACGCTCTACCGCAAGCTTGGAATGCCTCGACCTTGTGTGGTTCGTTATCTGTTCGCGGCTGCTCGATAAATAACGCTGGTAATCGGTCTGCGGGCGCGGGTTTGCAATCTTTCCATCCGCCGTCGTCCCGGGCAGGTTCCCGATCGCGTCATAAATATTCACCCTGGCAAAAAAAGAAGGCTCTTCGCTTTCGATCTGCGCTTTTGTCCGGTTCCAAAGGCTGTCCATATCCAGCCGGCCGTCCCGGTAGCCAATCAAGATCATCCGTTCGCGCTTTTGCGGAATGCCAAACTCCACCGCACGGACGACGCATGGATATACATAGTAAGGCTCGCCGTCTAACATACTTCCGTCTTGGAACAGCCTTATGATCTCAGAAAATATCTTCCCGCCCTGCATCGACGCAATGCCTTTTACATTTTCCATTACAAAGGCGGCGGGCTTTACAGCCTTTACAATATTAAAATAGTGCTTAAAGAGGTAATTTCGCGGGTCGTCGATAAACCCCCTGCGTATCCTAGCGCCCGCCATGGAAAACCCCTGGCATGGCGGCCCCCCGATAATGACGTCGGCGTCCCGATATCCAAACGCGCCCGTGCGGTCGATCTGTTTCATATCCGCTACCATCACCTCTACCGTCGGATGGTTGCGCATGTATGTATCCGCAATCACCGGGTCGATCTCTACCGCCGCCTCTATGGAATATCCAGCCTGCCGAAACCCCAGCGACAGCCCGCCGCACCCGGCAAATAAATCAATCACCTTCATCCGCTTTCGCGCCTCCGCTCGTCCTGTATCGAAATGCAAACGATTTAATATACTGGCTCTGGCTTTCCGTCAGCCCAAAGGTTTCATTGACATAATCGTCAATCGCACGGATTTGCGCCAGGCACTCTTTATGTTTGTACTCATAATCGGTCTGTTTTGTGCCGACATACACCTTCGTTTCTTCCAGCCGGTTTCGCAATGCGTCCGCAAGCGCGCTGGCCCTGCCATAGTCCCCGGCAAACGGCGCCATAAAGCCATTCAGCTCCCGGCTGACGTGCCAGCAGTCAGACGTCGCGACCCAGTACCACCAAAAGAGCGACGACTGGATCAGGCAATAACAGTAATCCGCTTCTGCCGCAGTCGGGAAACGGAAGACTTTATATTCCGGGTGGTCGATCCGGACGCGAAATGCCTTCATCCAAAAGGACTCCCGCCTGTTTAGATATACCGCTTCGTCCCCTGTGCGCGACTGCAAATACACAGACTTCATCTTCGACGTATCCGTTATTTTGCCAAAAATCTCTACATCCAGCGCCGTACCAAGCTTCGGGATGCAGTTTTGCGAATAAAACCGGTTTCTTACTACCTGCGTATCCTGGAACAGCCGTCCGCGCTCTTCCTTGTACCAATACCGGTAATTTCCTGTATAAACCCGCTTCGCCGCACGCAGCCCCTTTCCGATCAGGATGCATAGCTTTTGATGGACGGATTCAAACAGGCAGTCCGGGCGGTCTGCATAGCTTAAAATATACTGCTGCGATACAAGGTCAAACAGCGCCGCACGCAGCGCCCCCATCCGCGGCGTAGAAATGTACGAAAGCGGCACGACAAACCCAATGCTCCCGTTTTGTTCCAGCTGCCTTGCCGCGTGGATCAATACGTTCGCGTAAATATTCCCATACGCTACATCCGGGGACAGCCCGCTTTTGAAGTCTTCAACATAAGGGGGGTTGCCTACGATCATACTGTATCTTTCCGGACGCCCTGCCGCCTGCGTCACATAGTCATAGCAGTGGAAATTGTTCTGCATAACATCCGCAAATCCGGCGCACCTGCGAATCCCATACCTTGCGACGCCGCAAAGCAGGATGCGCAGTTTCGTAATCACAACGGATTCTTCATTAATGTCATTGCCGCAGATCGTCGCCACAGTCTGCGCGATCATCTGCGCCGACGGCTTTTTGAAATGCATATCCAACAGGTCGAATTTTATTTCCAGACAGGCAAGCAAATATTCCCCCGCGCCGCAGGTAGGGTCAAACACCGTTTTTTTTGTACAAAAAGAACGGTACGGAATTTCCGAAAGGCCCTGTTTCCCGATATTTGCAGGCGAAAGCTTGCCATACAGCGCTTTGATGCTGCCCGAAAGAATAAACTGTACGACATCGCCCGGCGTATAATATACGCCTTTGGTCTTTCTTATGGATTCTTTTTCATTCCATTTAGATAACATCCTTTGGACAGCCGCATAAGAAAGCGGTACGTCGCCCGCCGGGGCAAATACAACGTCCTGTCTGCCTGCGATCTTCCCAAGCTCTGCCCGCAGCAATTTCAGGTCCCTTGTAGCGCCGGACTTTTTTATATAAGCATACACCAGGTTCAATGCGTCGTCGATGAACATCTTGTTTTCCCGCCTTTGCCATATCTTTCTCGTATCCCGTTATACAAATACAGAATAGATTATAACACAAATCCGGAAAAATCCTATCTTTTTTAATTTTAATCCTCCTGCCTTTTCTTTGCCGGAACCCCTACATATACCCCGTCTTCCTCGATATCCCGGACAACGACCGCTCCGGCGCCGACCATACAGCCGCCGGCAATAGATACGTTGTTGCTGACGGTCGCCCCAGCGCCGATCCAAGTTCCAGCACCGACCGCCACCGTCCCGCATAGATGGGCGCCGACCGCGATGTGGCAATAATCGCAGACCTCGCAGTCATGGTCAATGGAAGACGCGGTATTTACAATTACGCCTTTTCCTGCCACCGTCCCGGCGTTGATTACCGCCCCCGCCATTACGACAGACCCCCGGCCGATACGCACATTTTTGCTAATCACCGCGTCCGGATGGATCAAAAGCGCCATCTTTCCGCCTGCCAATTCTATTTTTTCCTGAATGCGTCTGCGCACGTTCGCATTCCCTATGGAAACAAAAAATTCCGTATCTTTATCTAAATACGCTTCATAGCCGTCGTCCCCCGCATAAACAACCCGATGCCCGTCGCATATATCCACCTGCTGGTGGCTGTCTAAAAATAAAATCTCCTCGTACCCGTTCAGTTCGGCAACTTCCGCGCACACCTTTCCATGCCCGCCAGCGCCGACCATAACAATCCTCATAATGTCCTCCCTTTGGCGTATCATTGTTACGCAACATGTTAGCCATATTATTTTTTGGCATATCATTGTTACGCAACATGTTAGCCATATCATTTTGACATATCATTTTGACATAACATTTTGTATAGAAATGTTATGTGCAAAAATACATTACAAGAACTGTTGCACGCCGTAAAACGGCGTAAAATACACGTTTAGATATACAAAAGAAATAGGGCGGGAGAAAATATATGCGTTTGGCTTTTTTCGGTTTCTGCAAAATACAAACTACGATTTGCCTTTCGGGCTATCTTCGAAAGTACCGCCCGGTATCCAATAAAATCGGTGAAATGCCGGTAAATACATAGGATTATGCAGGATTTGCTACAGCGGGTTCTGCTTTACAAAAAGGGAAAAATACATTGTGAAAAAATACATTTCATTAATATTGAGTAACATTTCTATACAAAATGTTGCCTCAAAAATGTTGCCTCAAAAATGTTGCCTCAAAAAATATTGCCCCCAGTCTGCCCCTTGTTTCTAGATCGCTGCCAAAACCAAACGCAAATCCCTTTCCTTTTTGCCTTTACAGTATAATTGCTGCCAAAACCAAACGCAGATCCCCTTCCTTTTTGTCTTTACAGCATTTGAGAAAACAAAATATATTTCACCCCATCGCCTTTTGCAGCAACGTCTCAAAACTGTCCACCACGTCGTAAACCGCCCGTCCGTTGCTGACCGTTCGAAAATGCTCCCTGGCGCAGGCAACCTTTCTTTCGTCCGCTTCGCCCCGTCCCGCGGGGTTTCCCGGCCATATGGCCTGCACCACGAAATAGCGATGCTTTACGGTCCCTTCATAAAATGCGATAGCCCAGTCCGGCCTGCAAGGCCCTGCAGGGGTGGAAACACAAAACCCTTCTGGAAGTTTGGCATATACCGCGACTTCACTGGCGTTATCCAGCTTTTCGACAAACTCCTTCTCCTTCGCACAATCATAAACGACATGGCTGTACAGATGTTTCTTCGCCCGCATCGCATTCACTCCTAGCCTGCCTTTGATGACAGCCTCTGTAAAAAGTTGCGTGCCATACCGTTCATCCATCGCACGGTAAGCAATATGCCCCATTACA